>JAYTRP010000174.1:0-6132 GCA_043746145.1 Hyphomicrobiales bacterium
CGCGACGATGATGTTGTCCGCCGAATATTCGCCCGCGCCCAAAGCCTTCGCGGGCGCGGCCGGCTGCGGCTGACGCGGCGGCCGAGAGGGGGCGGATACGACAAGGCGGCCCGGCGCGGCGAGGGTCGCCTCGCCCCAGATGACCGAGACGTTGTTTTTCTTGAGCAGGCCAGCGACGCCCCGGTTCAGGCGTTGCGAGACATCGCGCGAGCGTTGAACGACCGCCTTGGTCTCAAACCGCAAATTGTCGGCCGCGAGCCCGAATTCCTTTGCATGACTGAACAGATCGTAGACCTCCGCCGACCGCAGCAGCGCTTTCGTCGGTATGCAACCCCAGTTGAGGCAGATGCCGCCCAGATGTTCGCGTTCGACAATCGCGGTCTTCATGCCCAGTTGAGCGGCGCGGATGGCGGCGACATAACCGCCGGGTCCCGAGCCGATGACGATGAGATCGAATTTCATTGGAGCCTTGCCGCCGCCAGAGATTGCTCCCTCGCCCGACGGCCCTTTTCCCGCGCCTTGAACGTGCGCGAACTCATGCGATCCAGCAAATCTATGACGTCTTTCAGGTTACTGCGGGGCATGCCCTGCGTAATAAAAACGATACGTGTGCGTTGATCTTCGTCAGGCCACCGCTCCAGCCAGGACATCGTATGGAGCAGATGCTGGGCGCCCTGAATGACGGCGGGGCGTCCCGGCTCCTCGGCGATATTCACCAGACCTTTGACCCGCAACAGTCCCGGCCCCAGGTTTTGCGCGATGCCGTCGAGCAGAAACTGCAACTCGTCTCGCGATAACGGCGCCTCGCGGGTCAGCACGAAGCTCTCGATCGCCCTGTCATGCAAATGATTGAAGGGAAGGTGCGCATGATCGTGGTCACATGCGTCGTCGTGAGCGTGCGCCTGATGCAGATGCGCCTCCACGTTCAACCAGGGACGCGGATCCGCCTTGGGGTCCGCCGCGTCGAAGCCCTTCGATGACAGCAACTGGGCGACGCAGGCGGAGGTCCAGTCGACCAGTTCTATTTCCGCCGACGGATTGATGCGCGCTAATTCGCGACGAATTTGCGTCTCGGCCTCAACCCGGTCGCCTGCCACAAGATCGAGTTTTGTGATCCGTATTTTCTCCGCCAAAGCAACTTGCCGAACCGCTTCGTCATGTTCCTGCGACGTGCTTTTCCAGTTGACCGCGTCCACGATTGTCAGGACGCTGGCTACCCGGTACAGGCAATCGAGCGTCGGCTCCGACAAAAAGGCTTGGCAGACGGGGCCGGGCTCGGCCAATCCTGATGTCTCGATGACGACGTTGTCGAAGAAGGGAATCTCGCCCGCCTGCCGGCCGTGAAACAACGAGTTAAGCGTGCCCACAAGATCGCTGCGCACCGTGCAGCAAAGACATCCGTTCTCCAGCACCACTACGGAATCCGAACTCCGCGCGTACAGTTTATGATCGAGGCCGACCTCGCCGAATTCATTGACGACGACGACCGTCTTCTCTAACTCCGGCGAGCGCAGCGCGGCGTTGATAAGCGTAGTTTTGCCGCTGCCCAGAAAGCCGGTGACCAGCGTTACCGGAATCCGAGAGAGGGCTTCGGCGGACATCAGCCTCTCCGATCAGAAGACTTCGCAACCGGGCAGTCCGCACGAAATCAGGCGATCTGAGGGAAAGTTCGTGATGATCTCACAACCGTCCTTCGTCACGACGACCTCCTCTTCGATACGCGCGGCGCCCGAGCCGTCTTCGGAACCCTTCCACGTTTCCAGCGCAAATACCATGCCCTCGACGAGCGGCCTGTTCTGCCCCCGGAAGCGCTTGGAGAATATCGGCCGCTCCCACAGCGACAGGCCGACGCCATGGCCATATTGCAACAGGAACGCCTCCTCCTCGTCGCGATATCCGAAATCCTTGGCGTCGGGCCAGACGGACGCCACTTCGTCGGGCGTTACACCTGGGCGGATCATGTCGATGGAGGCGCTGATCCATTTGGAGGCGGTCTCGTAAGCGTCTATCTGCGCCTTGCTCGGCTCGCCGCAGATGAAGGTGCGATAGTAGCAGGTGCGATAGCCGTTGAAGGAATGCATGATGTCGAGAAAGATCATGTCGCCCGGCTGGATCATGCGATCCGAAAATGTATGGGAATGCGGGCGGCCGCGACGTCCCGAAACCGAATTCACGCATTCCACGCGCTCGGAGCCCATGCGAAACAGACGGTCGTTGGCGATGGCGACGAGTTCGTTTTCTTTGGTGCCGGGCCGGATCGCCCGGCAGATGTCGACATAGGTCGCGTCAACCATCGACGACGCCATCTTGAGCAACTCGATCTCGTCGTTCGTCTTGATTTCGCGCGCGTCGAGCAGCGCCTGCTGGCCATCGACGACCTCGATGCCCTCCGCCTCCAGCGCGCGCAGCATGCCGATCTCCATCATGTCGATGCCGAGCGGCTCCTTGTCGATGCCGTAATGCACCAGCGCTTTCTTGATCTGCTTGGCGAAATCGTGCTGCACGTTCATCGAGGGTGGGATCGCGCCCTGCATGGTAGTGATCGGCGCGGCAACATTGTCAGAAATCCACGGCGAAGAAATGCGCTTGGCGGGGGGCGCCGGGTCCCACAAGAACGGCTTGCCGTCCGCCGGGCACAGCGCGTAGCGGAAGAACTTGTCGCGCGCCCACTCGCCGATGTGGGTGGCGGTGACATAGCGAATGTTGTCGAAGTTGAAGCACAGCACGGCGCCCAGACCCGCGTATCGGATCGCGCTCTGCGCGCGCGCCAGCCGCTCCTTGGAGAGCCGACTGTAGTCGATGCCCTGCTCCCAGTCTTTGGCCATCGCGCCGAAGGCTGCGGTGGAGTGGGGGCTGTTGTACTTCATCGGTCCCTCGTTTGTTGGCTGGATAACTCAGGCGAGTTCGGCGGCCCAGTCGCGCTCTTCCAGGATGCGCTTGAGGCTTGAGAGAAAAGCCGCCGAATAGGCGCCGTCGAAGGCGCGATGATCGAAGCTCTGCCCAACCATGCCGATCAGACGCGCCGCAAGGAAGATACCCTGCGGCGTCGAGACCACCGCCGGCTTCAACTTTATGGCGTCGGTCGAGAGAATGGCGACCTGCGGCGCGTTTATGATGGGCGCGGTGAACGTCGTGCCGAAGGCGCCGTTGTTGCTGATCGAGTAGGTGCCGCCTGCGAGGTCGTCGGGCGATAGTTTGCCCGATCTCGCCTTTTCGATCTGACGGTTCATCGCCTTAGCCAGACCGATGAGCGTCAGGTCGCCAGCGTTGCGCACGATGGGAACGACAAGGCCTTTGTGCGAAAGATCGACGGCAACACCCAGATTGACGTCATGAGACAGGATCACCGAATCGCCAGCGAAGCGGGCATTGATCTGCGGGAAAGCCTGTATCGCGAGGCAGGTCGCGCAGGCAATGAAGGGCAGGAAGGTCAACGAGAAACCGTGCGACTGCCTGAACGCCTCTTTGCGCTTTTGGCGCACAAGGTCGAGCGCGGTGAAATCCACCTCGATCGCCTGAAAGACGTGCGGAATCGTGCGCCAGTTTTCCGTGAGCCGTTCCCCGGTCCGCATACGCACGGCGCTCAATTTTACGATGTCGCGCTCAGCCGCCAACGGGGCCGGCTTAGTCTCGATTTCCGCAAGCGAAGTCAGATTTTTAGCGACGCGAGTCGGGGGGGGTGCGGGGGAGGCTGGCGCGTGCGTTTTCAAGCGCGCCTCCAGCGCCGCCCGCACGTCGGCCTCCTCAATCTTCCGCCGCGCGCGCGGCTCAGCTTCGGAGACGACCGCCTCCAGCGACAAATTATTCTGCACCATCAGCCGCCGCGCCAACGGCGTCGCGCGCACGCCATCGAGGCTCTTTGCGGTGCCGAACCTGTCGAGCGGCGTGGTGACTTCCTCGAACGGCGAGCGCGGCGACGACAAGGCGATGGCGGCCGGCTCCTTGGTAGAGGCGGTCACGGCCTCGGCGCTTCCGACCATGGCGACGACGGCGCCGACTTTCGCCACGACGCCCTCGCCGACCCGGATTTCGTTTAGCCGTCCGGACAGGATCGACTGCACCTCCAGGGTCACCTTGTCCGTCTCGACTTCAAAAAGGTTGTCGCCTTCCTTGATCTCGTCGCCGACGGCCTTAAGCCATTGCAGGATCTTGCCCTCGGCGACGGTCTCGCCGAGCTGCGGCATAATGACGGTGTTGGTCATCGGA
Organism: Hyphomicrobiales bacterium; assembly: GCA_043746145.1. GTDB lineage: Bacteria > Pseudomonadota > Alphaproteobacteria > Rhizobiales > Beijerinckiaceae > Roseiarcus. Next base: position 4,207 of record JAYTRP010000174.1, read on the forward strand.
TCAACCGTTCATCACGCGACGGATCTTGTCGACGATGCGGGCCGCGCTGGGCAACGCGAGGTCTTCAAGGTGATCGGCGGCAGGCAAGGGAATATGCGGCGTCGTGATGCGAACGATGGGACCGTCCAGATCCCAGAACGCCTCGTCCGCGACGATGGACGCGATCTCGGCACCCCAACCGCAAAGCCGGGGATTTTCCTCCACCGTGAACAGACGCCCAGTCTTGGCGACAGAGCCGAGGATCGTCTTCGTGTCTAGCGGCACCAGCGAGCGCACGTCGATGACTTCCGCGTCTATTCCATGCCCGCTTTTGAGCAAGTGCGCCGCCTCAAGCGCGCGCGGCACCATCAGCGCTAGCGCGACAATCGTGCAGTCGTCGCCGGCGCGCAAAATCTTGGCTGTTCCCAGCGTATCGACGATCTCGCCGTCAGGGACTTCGCCCTTCGTCGCGTAGAGCGCCTTGTGTTCATGGAAAATGACGGGGTCGCCATCGCGCACCGCCGCCGCCATCAGGCCGACGACATCGACGGGCGAGGACGGCGCCACAACTTTGATGCCCGGGATCATCATCGTCCAGTTTTCAATCGACTGGGAATGCTGGGCGCCAAAGCGAACGCCGCCGCCGTTGCCGGTGCGGATCACCAGCGGACACCCCAACTGGCCGTTGGTCATGTAGCGTATCTTCGACATTTCGTTGGCGACATAGTCGAAGCAGACGGCGAGAAAATCCGCGAACATGATTTCCGCAATAGGCCTCAATCCCGTCATCGCCGCGCCCATGGCCGCGCCCAGAATGGCCTGTTCGGAGATCGGCGTATCGCGCACGCGCAGTGGCCCGAACTTCTCATAAAGTCCGACGGTCGCCTTGAACACGCCGCCAGCCTTACCGATGTCCTCACCAATCATCACAACGTTCTTGTCGCGCTCCATCTCCTGCGCGATGCCGCGCGCGACGGCGTCACGATATGTCAGTTCCGCCACGCCCAGCCCCCATCCGCATAAACATCCGCCGTCAACAACTCGACGGGCCCCGAAGGCGAAGCCTTGCAGGCAACCGTCGCCGCCTCGACCTTGGTTTTGCTGCGCGCCGCGATCTCCTCGATCTTCTCGTCGGATACGCCAAATTCCTTGAGCCGCTGACGGTAGACGATCAGCGGATCGCGCTTCATCCATTCTTCGAGTTCGCCGGGCGGCCTATATTTTGCAGGGTCAGCGCGCGAGTGGCCGGAATGGCGATAGGTCAGGCACTCAATCAGCGAGGGGCCGCTGCCCTCGCGCGCCTTGGTCAACGCCGCCTGCGCGGTGCGGAACACGGCGTCGGCGTCGTTGCCGTCGATGAGGATGCGCTCCAACCCATAGGCCGCCGCGCGGTCTGCGGCGGGATGTTTGACCGCCGTCACGTCGCCGATGGGCGTATATTCCATGTAGAGATTGTTCTCGCACACGAAGATGACGGGCAGCTTCCAGACAGCCGCGAAATTGAGCGCCTCGTGGAAGGCGCCGATGTTAGTGGTCCCGTCGCCGAAAAAGCAGACTGAGACATCCGTCTCGCCCAGATATTGCGCGCGCCACGCTGAACCGCAGGCAATTGGCAAATGCGCGCCGATGATGGCGTAGGAGCCCATCACGCCATGTTCGACCGAGGTCAGATGCATAGAGCCGCCCTTGCCGCCGAGCAGCCCGCATTGCCGTCCCATCAATTCACCGAGCACGCCTTCCATCGACGCCCCGCGCGCTAACGTGTGGGCGTGACCGCGATAGGTGCAGAACGTCCAGTCGTCGGGACGCATGGCGACCCCGAACGCGGCGGCAATAGCTTCCTGGCCGAGCGAGAGATGGCTCGTGCCCTTGATCAGGTTTTGCAGAAAAAGATCGTACGCGCGCTTCTCGCAATAGCGCAGTTCCAGCTGCAGGCGGTAAAGCTCG
>JAYTRP010000175.1:0-1898 GCA_043746145.1 Hyphomicrobiales bacterium
ATGCTGGAGCCGGTGACGCGCCTCATGCTTGAGGCGCCGGGAGGCGTGATCGAGGTTTCCGCGGAATGCAGGGCGGGCAAGGCGGAGCGGATCACCGTCACCAACGTGCCCGCGTTCGTCGACCGGCTCGGCGCCAAGCTGGAGGTCGCGGGGTTGGGCACGCTCGATGTCGACATCGCCTATGGCGGCGACAGCTTTGTCATTGTCGACGCGGCTGCTTTGGGGTTTGCGATCCGGCCCGACGAGGCTCGCGCTCTGGCAGAAGCGGGCGTAAAAATCGTCGCGGCGGCGCAGGCGCAGTTTGGCTTTCACCACCCAGAAAATGCGGGCTGGGATCATATCTCGTTTTGCCAGTTCGCCGGACCGCTGGTCGAGGAGGAGGGCGTGCTGACCGGCGCTAACGCCGTGATGGTGCGCCCCGGCAAGATCGACCGTTCGCCGACGGGCACCGGATGCAGCGCGCGCATGGCGGTGTTGCACGCGCGCGGACAGATGAAATTCGGCGACCGCTACCGCGCGCGCTCGATCATCGGCTCGACCTTCGCTTGCCGGATCGCTGCCGAGACGCAGGTCGTGGGCCGGACGGCGATCATTCCGGAGATTTCGGGGCGGGCGTGGATTACCGGCACGCACCAGCACATGCTGGACCCGGCAGACCCGTGGCCGACGGGGTATCGGCTGGCGGATACGTGGCCAGCGCTGTGAGGCCGCCTCAGCGAGGTCGCGCTTAGCAGCGTCTAGCGCCGGTGACCCACCATGTGCCGCCCGTCGCCATGCCTTGGCACGTTCGGACATAGCCGTTGAAGCACTGCAGCGCTCCCGGCTGGCACATCATGGCGCCCCCGCCGCCACTGTAGCCCCCACCTCCATAGGCGCCAGCTCCCATGACGGGTTGCGCATAGACCTGAAACATCGATTGCACGAAAGCATCAAAATCAAGTCCCTGTCCCATGCCCTGGGAATAGGCCTGCTGGAGCGCCCCGCCGCAAATCGAATACCATTGTTGAATGCCCATCCCGGCGGGCGGGGAACAGTTAGCGGCGGCCGGAGAGGCGCTCACCGCCAGCAGCGTGACCGCGAAAAGAGAGCTGGCGAGCTTCGCTGGCCAACGTGCGGTCGCCTGACTCCGCCGTCGTGACGGCATGTGTAAACTCCGGTGTTTATGTGACGACATTTGCCAAGGAGGCGAATTTACACCGGTTGCGACGGCTGGGTAAACCGCGCAGTCGAGATTTCGCAGCGCTGTGCCATGGGTTTTTGTTAGCCCCTGTGGCGGGGAAAGCGCGCGCAGCCAACCGCTTCAGGCACCACACAACGGCCCTCTTCGCCATGGCCGGGCTTGTCGCGGCCACCGCTTGTGTCGCCATCAAGAGGTTCTTCCCGACACCCACGTATGATATAATCATACGTATCAAAACGCGGAGAGAAGTCGATGCGAAACACCCGAGCTCTGACCATAACGCTGCCTCACGACATGGCTTCCATGGTGAAGTCAAAAGTATCGTCTGGGGAGTACGCTACTGAGAGCGAGGTGATCCGTGATGGCTTGCGGGCGTTACAGGCTCGCGACAGCGCCCTCGAGGCGTGGCTCCGTGACGAAGTCGCCAAGAGCTATCAAGAGGTCGCGGACGACCCAGAGTCTGCAATTCCGGTGGATCAAGTGCTGACCCGAATTCAGCAGTCTTATCGCGCCCGCGTCGCCAAATCGAGAGCTTGATGCTCACGTATGAGGGGCGCTTTTCGGCGCGAGCCGAACGTCAACTCTCGGAGCTCTACGGATACATCGCCGCGCGCGTGGGAGAAGCGCGGGCCAGCGCTTTCGTTGGTCGACTACTCAAGGACTGCCAAGCGCTATCCCTGTTCCCCGAACGAGGCGCAAAACGAGATGACGTTCTGCC
>JAYTRP010000176.1:0-6128 GCA_043746145.1 Hyphomicrobiales bacterium
ACAAGGGCGCGCTGATGGTCAATGACGAGGACATGTATTCCTCGTTCACCCGCTGCGCTGAACTGGGCGCGTTGCCGCTGGTGCATGCGGAGAACGGCGATCTGGTCGCCGCTTTGCAGAAATTCTACATGGCCAAGGGCGTCACCGGACCCGAAGGTCACGCCTTGTCGCGCCCGCCCGATGTCGAAGGCGAAGCCGCCAACCGCGCGATCGTGCTTGCCGACCAGGCCGGCGTCCCGCTCTACGTCGTCCACACCTCGAGCATCGAGGCGCATGAGGCGATCCGGCGCGCGCGCCAGCAGGGCAAGCGGATCTACGGCGAGTCGCTGATCCAGCATCTGATGCTCGACGAGAGCGAATATTACAACAAGGACTGGGTTCACGCCGCGCGCCGCGTGATGTCGCCGCCATTCCGCGACAAGAAGAACCAGGACGATCTCTGGAACGGCCTGCGCGCGGGATCGCTTCAGGTGGTGGCGACCGACCATTGCGCGTTTACAACGAAGCAGAAAGAGTTCGGGCTTGGCGATTTTACAAAAATCCCGAACGGCACGGGCGGGCTTGAGGACCGAATGCCGGTGCTCTGGACCTATGGCGTCGGCACCGGCCGCCTGACGCCTAACGAGTTCGTCGCGGTCACGTCGACCAACATTGCGCGCATCCTCAATCTCTATCCGCGCAAAGGGGCGATTCTGCCGGGCGCCGACGCCGACATCGTCGTATGGGACCCGAAGGCCTCGAAGACCATCACGGCGGCAAAGCAGGTTTCGGTCATCGACTACAATGTGTTTGAAGGTTACAAAATCGAGGGCCTGCCGCGCTATACCCTCTCGCGCGGCTCCATCGTCTATGAAGACGGGCGCGTGCTCGCCAACAATGGTCGGGGACGGTTCGTCAAGCGCGAGCCTTTCGCGGCGGATCAGGTCGCACTCGCGAAATATAAGTCGGTCACCGCCCCGATGGCTGTCGCACGATAACATGCTGACGCAGCCTGCGAAAGAGCTCGATCGCGCAATCGCCGTCGATTGTGCGATCGACATGGAGGATGTGTCGCTGACGTTCCAGACCAGCGACGGTCCAGTGCATGCGTTGAGCGGCGTCACACTGAAGATCAGGCGCGGGGAGTTTGTTTCCTTCATCGGTCCGTCGGGTTGCGGTAAGACGACTTTGCTGCGCGCGGTAGCCGATCTCGAGGCGCCAACCAGCGGCGCGATACGCGTCAACGGCATGACGCCGCACGAGGCGAGGATGAAGCGCGCCTATGGTTATGTGTTCCAGGCGCCGGCGCTCTATCCCTGGCGCACGGTCGCCAGCAATATCGCGCTGCCGCTGGAAATCATGGGGATCGACAAGGCGGAGCGGGCGCGCCGCGTCGAGCGCGGGCTTGAACTCGTCAACCTGAAGGGTTTCGGCGGCAAGTTTCCGTTCCAACTATCTGGCGGCATGCAGCAACGCGCCTCGATCGCGCGCGCGCTGTCGTTCGACCCGGATCTTCTGCTGATGGACGAGCCGTTCGGGGCGCTCGATGAGATCGTGCGCGACATGCTCAACCAGCAATTGCTCGAGCTCTGGGAAAAGACCGGCAAGACGGCGCTGTTCGTGACGCATTCGATTCCCGAGGCAGTGTTCCTGTCGACCCGCATTGTCGTCATGTCGCCTCGGCCAGGGCGCATCCATGATGTGATCGAGTGCGGTTTTCCGCGCGACCGCACGCTGGAGATTCGCGAAACGCCAGAGTTCCTCGAGGTCGCCAACCGGGTGCGTCACGGTTTGCGCGAGGGGCATTCCTATGATGTCTGAGAGCGCCTCGCTCGCATTGCCAGGCCTGGGGAAGTGACCCGCTTTCTGCCCCTCCTCACCGTCCTCGCGGCGCTTGCCGTTCTCTGGTACGTCGCCGCCGCGCTGTTGAACGCACCGCTCCAGCGCGACCTCTTCGCCAACAATGACAACACGGCCTATTCCACTGGCGATCTGATCGCCGCCTCGCTCAACATGGAGCGGCCTAAGCTCCCGGCGCCGCATCAGATCGTCGCTGAACTTTATAAGCTGACGATCGCGACCGATCCGAGTTCGAAGCGCAGCCTCGTCTATCACGCTGTCATTACGGGGGAAGAAACCGTGATCGGCTTCGTCATTGGCGCGGCGCTGGGCATCGGGCTCGCCGCGGCGATCGTAGCGTGGCGATTGCTCGAGCGATCGATGATGCCCTGGATCGTCGCCTCGCAGACCGTGCCCATCATCGCGCTCGCGCCGATGATCGTGGTGATCCTCAACCAATTCGATATCGGCGGAATGACCCCGAAGGCGGTGATCGCCGCCTATCTCTCGTTCTTCCCGATCACGGTCGGCATGGTCAAAGGCCTGCGCGCGCCAGATCCGCTGCAACTCGACCTGATGCGCACCTATTCGGCGACATCGGCGCAAACCATGTGGAAACTGCGCGCGCCCGCCAGCCTGCCGTTCTTCTTCGCCAGTATGAAAATCGGAGCGGCCGCCGCGCTCGTGGGCGCGGTCGTCGCCGAGGTGACCAAGAGCGAAGACGGCGGCTTGGGCGCGCGGTTGCTGGCCGGCTCCTATTACGGCCAGACCGTGCAAATCTGGGCCACGCTGTTCGTCGCCGCCGCGCTCTCCGGCCTGCTCGTCGGCGTGATTGGGCTTGCGGGCCGCATCACGCTCAAGCGCCTGGCTTTTCCCACATGAACGCCCGCACGCTTCGCGACCTCGTGCCGCCGCTGCTGTTTGGCGTCGCTATCCTGCTGCTTTGGGAGATCGGCGTGCGGCTGCTGGGTGTGCCGAAGATCATCCTGCCCGCGCCCTCGGCCATTCTCGAACGGCTCGCCGTCTCCGTGCCCACGCTTGCCGCCGATTTCGTGCAAACCATTCGCGGCGTGCTCGCGGGCTACGCGATCGGCTGCGCCAGCGGTTTGGGCGTCGCTATCCTGATCGACCGTTCGCCGTTTCTGCAGCGCGGGCTGCTGCCCCTAGGCAATCTCGTTTCGGCGCTGCCGATCGTCGGCGTCGCGCCGATCATGGTGATGTGGTTCGGCTTCGACTGGCAGTCGAAAGCCGCCGTGGTCGTGATCATGACGTTCTTTCCCATGCTGGTAAACACGGCCGCGGGTCTCTCCAGCGCCGGCGCCATGGAAAAAGACCTGATGAACACATATGCGGCAAACTATCGACAAACTATGACCAAGCTGCGGCTGCCCGCCGCGCTGCCGTTCATATTTAACGCGCTCAAGATCAATACGACGCTAGCGATGATCGGCGCGATCGTCGCGGAATTCTTTGGGACTCCGACGGTTGGCATGGGATTTCGCATCTCGACCGAGGTCGGCCATCTCAGCATCGATATGGTGTGGGCGACCATTGTCGTAGCCGCCGTGACTGGTTCCGTTTTCTATGCAATCGTCGCTTTTATAGAACGGCGCGCAACGTTCTGGCACGCCTCGTATCGCGCGAGGTGAGAACCCAAGTGGAGGAAAACAGGAATGAAGACTCTGGCTTATGGACTAATGGGCGCGGCGGCGTTGCTCGCGGTCGCCCAGGCGCAAGCCGCCGACAAGGTGACACTGCAGCTCAAGTGGGTCACCCAGGCGCAGTTCGCCGGTTACTACGTCGCCAAAGACAAAGGCTATTACAAGGACGATGGCCTTGATGTAACAATCAAACCAGGCGGCCCCGATGTCTCGCCCGAGCAGGTGTTGGCCGGAGGCGGCGCCGATGTGGTGGTCGACTGGCTGCCGGCCGCGCTCGCCGCCCGCGAAAAGGGCGAACCGATGGTCAATATCGCGCAGCCGTTCAAGCATTCCGGCCTTGAACTCACCTGCCGCGCCGATACCGGCGTCAAGTCCCCCGCCGACCTTAAGGGTCGCACGCTGGGTGTCTGGTTCTATGGCAACGAATATCCGTTCCTCAACTGGATGGGCAAGCTCGGCTTCAAGACCGACGGCTCGGCCGATGGCGTGAAAGTGCTGAAGCAGGGCTTCAACGTCGATCCGCTGTTGCAGAAGCAGGCCGATTGCATCTCGACGATGACCTATAATGAATATTGGCAGGTGATCGACGCCGGCTACAAGCCAAGCCAGCTCGTCGTGTTCAAATATGAAGACCAAGGCGTCGCAACGCTCGAGGACGGCCTCTACGTCATGCAGGACAAGCTGAAGGACCCCGCCTTCACCGACAAAATGGCCCGCTTCGTGAAAGCCTCGATGAAAGGCTGGGCATGGGCGCGCGACAATTCGGACGCAGCAGCGAAGATCGTGCTCGACAATGACGGGACCGGCGCCCAGACCGAGCATCACCAGCAGCAGATGATGAGCGAAATCAACAAACTCACCGAAGGCTCCGATGGCAAGCTCGACAAGGCCGACTATGATCGCACCGTAAAGACCTTGCTGACGGGCGGCTCCGATCCGGTAATCTCGAAAGAGCCTACCGACGCCTATACAACAGTTGTAACAGATAAGGCGCTCGCGAAGTAGCCAACCAAACGTCCCCAGAAGGCCTGCGTAAAACGGGTTTGACCGTCCTAACGCCCTCTCCCCAAAAGCGGGAGAGGGCACATCAAGCCCTTGACCCTTTTGCCGCCTTAGAGGCCGCCAGCAAGTCGGTGACACCAACGCCATCAATAATCATGCCGTCGGGGCGAGTGTCCGTGATGGTAACTCCGGATTGATTGGCGTCGTCAAACGACGCGCCGGACATATCAACCTTTTCGAACGTCGCTCCTAACAGATTTGCGCCTGAAAATAGTGAACACGCGAGGTCCGACTTTCTCAGGTCGAACCGCTCGCACGCTTCGTTCACATTTATTGTTCACTGCGGTCGCATGAATGTAACCCAGACTACAGCAGCGATTTCGCTGGGACAACGAGGCGAAGAAGCAGCATTATCTTTGGCGCACACACCGTCGACGACCTCGTTGTAAAATACACCCGTTGAAAACCACATATGTAAGACAAACGCTGTGTGCCGATTGACATCATCAGCCATGGGCATCCGAGCAATCTGCTGCAGCGAACGCAGCACCAATCGACAATGTCGCTTCGTGTATTGACGATCGCTCAGGGGCCCATTGTCCCTCGCAAATCGATCGCTGCAAATGTTCATTTCGCGACTGAACTTTTGACTTAAACAATATGGGTGACCTCGAGAGCGGCATCTCAATGCACGTTGGACATATCCTCGATTCCCGCCATCAACCACTCCAACGCCTCATCTGACAGCGCTCGTCGTCGCGAGCAATCCAAGCGCATGTCGTCACTCGGCGTCTCGATCAACTCAAGCGCGACTGTAATTCAGTTGTTCTCCGCCACCACTGTAAGGTTACCGAATACGGCCTACGCTGCCTGCGACAACGCTGCAAACGTGCGGATTCTCTCATGATCACCAGCCCAGGCCCACATATATTCACTCAAAAGATCTATGATTTATCCGTCAACTTAATTGGCCTCGCTAACGACGCTCACACTTTGATTTGCTCACATAAACCAGCGGGCGTTTGTACGATTGTCGATTGCAGATTAATACGAGCATTGCACAATCAAACTTTAGCGATAGCATTCAACATCAATTAACTTGGAAAGTCATTTAGGCGCGCTTGATGACAATAGAACATGTCTTCCAGAACTTTTGCGGTTGCTACCCTGGCGAAATGGATGTCAACCTTGCATCAGGCAGTCAATAGCTGCCGAGACGAGTTTACATCGGAATGGCGCGACCCGTAGCGACATCAAGTTCGAAGAGACCAATAGGCCGAAAGCCATGTTATCCCGGAAAGGTTTGGATGTTTTGAACTGTAGAGAGTGCACGAGACTTGGTTGTAAACGATGGTGGAAAGCGCCCACCTTATTGAACAGGTTGGATCGGGGCTCATAACCATGCCGACTTCCAAGCGTTTTGCTCTCTTTCTAGCAACCGGCTGAGATATCCCCCGAGCGCGCACGCTGGTTCAAGAATCAAGCCATAGGCTTTGTTTCCAGGGTCTCTGGTTACTGCAAAGATTGGTAAAGGGTCGATTTCTGGGCTCCCTTCGAAATCGCGCTAGTGGGTTGACATAATAATCAGGCCGCTAGGTGATGTGCTGAATCGGCAGGCAGGCGGTAGAGCCGCACCTGTTTGTGATC
>JAYTRP010000177.1:0-1896 GCA_043746145.1 Hyphomicrobiales bacterium
CTTCTTGTCGATGGCTGCCCCGTGGCGCCGCCCACGCAATGCGAGGCCGTCTTCGCCGTCATCGACACCGCCTCGAAGACCGGCACCGACAATGATGCGACCGGGGTGACTTTCTTTGCTCTCGATAAAGGAAAGCCTACCCCCCTCCTGATCGTTGATTGGGATATCGCGCAGATCGAGGGCGCGTTGTTGGAGACTTGGCTTCCGTCCGTGTTCCAGCGCCTCGAGGAGCTTTCCCGCTCCTGCGGCGGGCGCCGAGGTTCGATAGGGGCATTTATCGAGGACCAGAACTCCGGGACCATTTTGCTGCAGCAGGCTCTGCGTAGAGGCATGCCCGTGCGCGCGATCGAGTCGAAACTCACCGCGAAGGGCAAAGACGAGCGCGCCATTTCGGTGTCCGGCTATGTTTACCGCGGCCTCGTCAAATACACGACGTTCGCGTTTGAGAAGATATCCACTTACAAACAACGATCGCGCAACCACCTCCTCGATCAAATCGAGAGCTTTCGGGTGGGCGACAAGAAAAGCGACCGCGAAGACGATCTGCTCGATACGTTCTGCTACGGAATCGCAATTGCGCTTGGTGATAGCGAAGGTTTCTAAAACACGCGAGTGCGGTTGATGTCGATTTCCATTGAGTTTTCATGCGCGTCGCGCACTTTGATGCATGAAACGGGGTATGGTTCGGGCGACCGGCACAGAGGTCGTTTTATTTCTTGGTGTTCGATCCCGGCATTGAGTTTGATCGGACGGACAGGCGTACTTTGGATTGTCGCCACGGCGGGGCGGCTTTGGCCGCCACGCCCGGAGCCCGTAGGAGAGAGTACAGTTTTCTGAGCCGTCGCGCCGGTCGCCCTTTTTTGGGAGGAGCGCCATGGAGACGTTGCATCGACGATGCGCGGGACTGGACGTGCATCAGAAGGAAATCGTGGCTTGCCGGCGAGTCGTTTCTGGTCGGAGGGCAAGATCAGAGCTTGCCCGGTTCCCAACTTCGACGCGGGGCCTTATGGAGTTGTCGACATGGCTATCGGAGGCCAAGGTCACGCACGTAGCGATGGAGGCGACAGGCGTCTATTGGAACCGGTCTGGCATGTGCTGTGTCATGATTTCAAGCTGATCCTAGCCAACGCCTCGCACATTCGAAACGTACCGGGGCGCAAGAGCGACGCCAATGATGCAACCTGGATCGCCGATTGAGACGGCCCGCACTAGCACGCGTCCTGCGGCTTCGACGATACTGACGTCGATACCGGCCTCGCGTCCGACGGCGGCGAACTCCAATCCAATGAAGCCCCAACCGATCACCACCGGGCGTCGAATCGTCGCCATTTCGCTGCGCAAGCGCCGAGCGTCTTCAATCGAACGCAACGTGTGAATGCCTGGAAGGTTCAGTTGGTCGATTGGCGGCAAGGCGACCCGCGTGCCCGTCGCCAGAACCAGGCGATCCCAATCCAGGATCTGGCCGTCGCCCAGTCTTACCTGTCTCGTGAAGCGATCCACCGACTTGACGCGTTGGCCGCACCGCAATGAGATTCTATTGTCCTGATAGAACGAGGGACTGCGCAGGTGAAGACTCTCTTCGCGGCCATCTTTCAGATAGGCCTTGGAACGCGGCGGACGCTGATAAGGCGGCGAGGCTTCGTCGCCTATCAACGTAATTTCGCCTGCAAAGCCCTTTTGGCGCAGGCTTGCCGCAAGCTGAAGGCCGGCCTGCCCGGCGCCAACAACCAAAACGCGCTCCATTAGACCTGACCTTCAGCCAGGGGCCCGCTCTTCGTATCTCTATCCGGAATGCCGAAGTTCTGCGGGGCTTCAGTCATATTCGACCTCGACATCGAGCACTTCATAGGCGCGAATGACGTTGTTCATCAGCCGCTTTTCGTTCCGAACGTGAAA
>JAYTRP010000178.1:0-1895 GCA_043746145.1 Hyphomicrobiales bacterium
CCAGAGTCCATCCGCGTCGAGAAAACCATCATCGTCCGCCAGATCGCGCAAAAATTCATGGGTTACTCCGCGCGAAAGGCCGCCGGTGGCGGTTAGGTAGGCGATTGCTTCGAGCGCGCATGCCGCCAATAGTCCGTCGGAGGTTTTCGGGCCTGCCATCTCGAATAGCGGCGCGGCGTTGCCGTCAAACAGCGAAATCAACAAGGCGGAACCCGTCCAATGCATCGTTTCGCCAAGTATCGCTGGGAGACCATCGGGAGACCGCGCGAGTTTCGCAACCAGTGGCCATGCACGCGTTTCCCTTTTCTCGGCAAAAAGATGCAAAGCAAAGAGCGCTGTATTGACGTCTGCGTCCGAAGCGGCTTCCAGCCTCTGCGCACATCGCGCGAGCACCTGCATGAGGGCGTGGGACGCATCGTTCATATTTCCGAGCGCCCAGCCGAGCGCGATCTCCGGAAGCTCCCGGTCCGCCGCACCGAGTTGTCGTAGAGCCTCTGAAATCTTCATTTGGCGTCTCGACTGGTTGCTGTGGGAGCGAAATGTGACTGTGCGGCAGCGCACATCTGCTTTGTTGATTTGTGATAGTCTCAGACATTCATGCACTCAACCTGTCCGGGCGCTTCTCCAAAACGAGTTCAACCGATGGATCGACGCTTTCTTTATGGCACAGTGTGCGCTGCCTTTTTTCCATTGGCCGGAATATGGGGCGCCGCCACTCTTTATGCGCAAACCCGCCCGGATGTCGGATTCATATCCGCGCTCAAGGGAAGGCCGCAAATCCGCATGGCGACCGGGAAGGTGGTTCCCGCTACGCTGATGCAGCCTTTGGCGCCGGGCGTCTCCATCGTTTTGAGTGTTAATGAAAGCTTTGGCTTTTGCCACGAAAGCGCCTCGCGTACTTTTCGTATCGAAGGGGAAGGGGTTGTGCATGTCGGCGACGTCGGTATCAACACGACGCCGGGAGGCCCGCGCGTGACGGCTTTAGGGCCATGCACCACAAGTTCGACACCCAGCGAAACCGGAGGCATTCTGTCGCGAGGCTTCAAGCCGCCGTCGTCACCCAAGTGACGGCAGCCTGACGCAGACGAACGGGGCGCAAGCGGAATATTCGTATGACATCGCAATCGCGCCCTGTAGGCGCGTGGAAACCACATAGCCTCGCGGGGGCGTTGGCGATAGTCGTCATCGCTGTGGCGGCAGCAATCGGCTACGCCAGCGGGCTGAATTCGACGTTCGGCGCTTTGTCTGGACCCAATGCGCTGCTTTATGACGGCGTCGTGGCGTTACTTCGCAAAAGTGAAACGAGCGATGCATGGCCCAACACGTTCGTGCTTCTGATTGATCAGAATTCGCTGGATCGTCCCCCATGGGTAAGCTCGCCGCGCGCCCTTCATCATCCGCACCTCGCCAGGCTTGGCGAAAAGGCGCTTGAGTATGGGGCCCGGAAAGTTGCTTTCGACCTGGTGCTGGCTCTCGATCCCGCCAAACTCGATATCGCGGGCGTAGACTTGAGCGGTTATGACGAGCCAATGCGTCGACTGATCGCGCAGAATAGCGCTCGCGTCGTGCTTGGCTCCTATCCGACGGTGCGCCCGGCCGATGTTTACGCGAAATTACTGGGACCGTCAGGAGTCGGTGTCGTCGATTTGCAACTTGAGTCAGACGGGATCGTTCGCAGCATCGCAACGCGACTGCGGTTGCCCTCCGGCCAGATTGAAGCGAGCTTCGCCGAGTTGGTCGCACTGCCGGCGGATGGCGAACTTGCTCTACGCGCGCAAGCGAGATTTTTATTGTTTCCGCGCGCGCCCATTCGTTCGGCGCCATTGCTGACTGTAGAACAATTCGACGCTTGTTTGGCTGCACCGCAAGGTCAAACGCGGCTTCGCGCGCTGCTC
>JAYTRP010000179.1:0-6118 GCA_043746145.1 Hyphomicrobiales bacterium
CCGCTATATAGACATCCTGATCCAGTCGCAGGTTTTGGCGTGCCGCCCGAGCCACAAAACCGCAAGCGCGAAGTGAGCTTTCGAAAGGTTTCCTGTTGAACGACAAGCCAGAGGAAAAGCCGAAGCCCAGCCTGTTCAAGCGCTGGCTCGGTTTTGGGATAAGCGCGCCCGAGCCCGAGCCCGAGCCGGCCCCGCCGCCGCCCGAACCGGCGCCACCGCCACCAGTGGCGGCTCCCGTTGCGCCCCCTCCTGTATGGGTCTCGCCCGAGCCTGCTCCGCTATTGGCGCCTATTCCACCACTGGCGCCCGCCCCCATTGCGCCGCCGCCGCCCAAGCTTGATCCGGTCGTTCCCCCTCAAATGGCGCCCGAACCGCCGGCGCCCGAGCTGCCCGCGCCTAAGCGTGGCTGGCTGTCGCGCCTCACCCAAGGTCTTTCGCGCTCGTCCACGGCGCTCGGACGCGGCATCGCCGACATTTTCACCAAGCGCAAGCTGGATGCGGCCTCGCTCGACGATCTCGAGGATATCCTGATCCAGGCCGATCTTGGCGTCGGCGCGGCGACGCGCATCCGCGAGGCCGTAGGCAAAGGCCGCTATGACAAAGGCGTCGACCCGGAGGAGGTGAGGGGATTGCTCGCCGCGGAAGTGGAGCGCACGCTGACGCCGATCGCGCGCCCGCTCATTATCGACTCGTCAAAAAAGCCATTTGTGATCCTCGTCATCGGCGTCAACGGCTCCGGCAAGACGACGACAATCGGCAAGCTGGCGGCGAAATATGCGGCTGAGGGACGCAAGGTGATGCTGGCGGCGGGCGACACGTTCCGCGCCGCGGCGATCGAGCAATTGCGCATTTGGGCGACGCGAGCTCGCGCCGAGATCGTTGCGCGCGATCAAGGCGGTGATGCTGCTGGACTGGCGTTCGATGCGGTGACCCGGGCAAAGGCCGAAGGGATCGACGTGCTGCTGATGGACACCGCGGGGCGATTGCAGAACCGCGCGGAACTCATGAACGAGCTTGAGAAAATCATTCGCGTAATGAAGAAGGTCGACCCCGAGGCGCCGCACGCGACCCTGCTCGTGCTCGACGCCACGGTCGGCCAAAACGCGCTTAGTCAGGTCGAGATTTTCGGCCGCATCGCCGGCGTCACCGGCCTTGTCATGACGAAGCTCGACGGCACCGCGCGCGGCGGCATTCTGGTCGCCATCGCCGACAAGTTCAAATTGCCGGTCCACTACATCGGCGTCGGCGAGCAGATGGAGGACTTGGAGCCGTTCACCGCGCGCGATTTCGCGCGGGCGATCGCGGGAGCGCCGGAGGACTGAAGGCTGAGTTAGGTTGAGTTAACGCCTTGCGCCCTTGCGCAGGCTGACGCCGCCTCCTAAGTCCGAGCTCCGGCGCAAATGCCGTCCCCTGCGAAAGCCAGCCGCGAATGAGCCATGACACCGCGCCCGCCTACCCCGGCTGGCACGCCACAACGATCCTCATGGTGCGAAAGGGCGGCCGCGTCGTAATCGGCGGCGACGGGCAGGTGAGCCTTGGCCAGACCGTCATCAAGGGCAATGCGCGCAAGGTGCGTCGGCTCGCTAAAGGCGAGGTGATTGCGGGGTTTGCCGGCTCGACGGCCGACGCGCTCACGCTATTCGAGCGGCTGGAAGGCAAGCTCGAACAATATCCGGGACAGTTGACCAGGGCCTGCGTCGAACTCGGCAAGGATTGGCGCACGGATCGCTATCTGCGCCGGCTCGAGGCGATGCTGCTGGTCGCCGATAAGCAGGTGGGACTCGTCCTTAGCGGCTCCGGAGACGTGCTTGAACCCGATGGTGACGACGATGGGTCGGCGGCTGCTATTGGCTCGGGCGGCAATTACGCTCTGGCCGCCGCGCGGGCGCTGCTGCCGATGGAGTTCGACGCCGAGGCGATTGTGCGCCGTTCGATGAAGATCGCCTCGGACATATGCGTCTACACCAACACCGCGCTTACGCTCGAAAGCCTGTAATGACCGATTTGTCCCCGCGTGAGATTGTAAGCGAACTCGACCGTTTCATCGTTGGCCAGAAGAACGCCAAGCGCGCCGTAGCGATCGCGCTGCGCAATCGCTGGCGCCGGCTTCGCCTAACCTCGCCGATGCGCGAGGAGGTGATGCCAAAGAACATTCTGATGATTGGCCCGACCGGCTGCGGCAAGACCGAAATTGCACGTCGTCTGGCGCGGCTCGCCGGTGCGCCATTTCTCAAGGTTGAGGCGACCAAGTTCACCGAAGTCGGCTATGTCGGGCGCGACGTCGAACAGATCGTTCGCGATCTCGTGGAAATCGGCATCTCGCTCGTGAAGACGCGCAAGCGCCGCGACATCGAGGCCAAGGCCGAACTCGCGGCAGAAGAGCGCGTACTTGACGCGCTAGTTGGTGCGGCCTCGTCGGCCGCCACGCGGGAGTCGTTCCGGCGCAAGTTGCGCGCCGACGAACTCGAAGACAAGGAGATCGATATCGAGCTGCCGCAGGCGCAGAGCGGCATGCCGATGTTCGAACTGCCCAACATGCCCGGCGCCTCCGTCGGCGCGATCAATCTGTCAGACCTGCTTGGCAAGAACTTCGCGCCGCGCACCAAGCCCAAGCGCGTGACAGTCGCCGAGGCGCGCGCGCCGCTGATCGCGGCCGAGGCCGAAAAACTGCTCGATCAGGACGAGGTCGTTCGCGAGGCGATCTCCGACGTCGAAAGCAAAGGGATCGTGTTCCTGGACGAACTGGACAAGATCTGTGCGCGCGAAGGGCGCGGCGGCGCTGATGTTTCTCGTGAGGGCGTGCAGCGCGATCTCCTGCCGCTGATCGAAGGGACCACGGTCGCGACCAAGCACGGCGCGGTCAAAACCGACCATATCCTGTTTATCGCCTCGGGCGCGTTCCACGTTTCCAAGCCGTCGGACCTGTTGCCGGAATTGCAGGGGCGTCTGCCGATTCGCGTCGAGCTTTCGTCACTGACCGAGGACGATTTCCGCCGCATCCTGACCGAGCCAGAGGCGAGTCTGATCAAGCAATATTCCGCGCTGATGGGCGCGGAAGGCGTCGATCTCGCGTTTACGGAGGATGCGATCTGGGCGATCGCGCGGATTGCCGCCAAAGTGAATGGAACGGTCGAGAATATTGGCGCCCGCCGGTTGCAGACGGTAATAGAGCGGGTGCTCGACGATGTTAGCTTTACGGCTCCAGATCGCGGGGGCGAAAGGATCGAAATCGACGGGGCCTATGTCGACGCGCATGTCGGCGATCTCGCTGATAATGCTGATCTCAGCCGCTTTATTCTGTAGATCGGCGTTTCGCCCGTTCAGCATTGGGGTAGAACATTCCAGAATAGACGGTGATCAGATTTAAAGCCGCCGCTCCGTGACTTACCCCCTTGGTTGAGGGAGGGTGCGCCTCCGCTCCCTTACGCCGCTTCCTTGAACCGCTCACGAACGTCATCATCGGTAAGCGGTTCATGAGGTTCCGGGGCTGGCGCAGCAGGCTCCGACGAGGCTTCGCTGCTCCACACTTCGAGAGCGCAACAGAACGCCATCGCCGCGAGCGCCGACCCGATGAAAAGAATTTCCTGAAAAGCTGGAAATTCAACTGCGGAAGCGCCCAATCCCAGTGCTATCGTCAGAGAAATTGCAACGATAGGAAACATGGAAACCCCTGCCGAAAGAGTCGCATGGCAGACGCCAATAGTCGGCTCCGACACTCACTTTTTGTTCAATGCGTCGTATCTCGCCAAGTTCCTCGCAGACGGCTTGCGAAAATAATTTTCGTAGTGGGTTGTCGGCTACGACTTTCCGCGGTTTCTAATCTGCGCCCCTAACGATGCCCGATCGCGTAACGCTATGCTGCTTCAGCATGACAGGGGCATGTCGAACAGCTATTCGCACGATCTTTCTTAATTATACTAAATGTGTTCGGGAACGAGGCCGTTCCAATTTCGTTAACGTATCGGGCGGGTCGATGCGGCGTCTGGGGAGCCTTTGCGATCCCCGCTGCGATACGCCGTTGTAGGGAGCCAGAATATGCGGATGCTTATTGCTTTATTGGTTGTAATTTATTTGATTGGGGTCGGCGTCGTGCTTTCGCCGACCATTCGCGCCAACTGGAGCACCGATACTACGGCGAACGCCGCCACTGACTTAGCTCAGGCGCTGCCCTACGCTCTGGCGTGGCCGGCCCGTGCATTCCAGCGAGCCACGGATCGCGGAACGCCTGACCACACTTAACGCGTGATCAATCCGCCAATCGTGATCATCGGTCGAGCGCCTCTCGCAGCCTTGCGGCTAGTTGTTCAAAGCTGAAGGGCTTATTGAGTGTCATGGATTCTTCGCCATGTTCGGCTTGGTATCCATATCCCGTCATAAACAGCGTCGTTATCCCAGGCCGCAGGCGTTTTTCTTCCTTTGCCAGCCTTGAGCCATCGAGGCCCGGCAAAACCAGGTCGGTCAACAGCAGGTCGCCCACTCCCTGCGCCTTCAAAACCGCCAGGGCGGTCGTTGCGCTCTCCGTCTCGATCGCGACATTGCCAATTTCCTCCAGCATGTCGTTGACACAAGCACGCAGCACGCGATCGTCTTCGACAATCAGGACGGTCTTCGCGCTCTTGGCTGGAATCGCATGGTCTAGTCGAAGCGCAGAAGTCGCCTCGATCACGCCGCTATGGCGAGGGAGGTAAATGGTGATTTTCGTGCCTTTGCCCGGACCCGCTTTCAATGCGCGCCTGCCCCAGCGACTGGCGGCAGAACCCGTAAACCCGGCTCAAGCCGAGACCCGTGCCGTTGCCAACTTCCTTGGTGATGAAAAACGGATCGAACGCCCGCCCGCGCGTCGCTTCATCAATGCGGCATTTGCGGGATCTGACGACCGATCCCGTCGAGGCCGCCGAGCATCAGCGTCAGAAAATTGTTAAAGTCATGCGCCACGCCGCCCGTGAGCTAAGGGAGATCGCTATGCCTGGTTCGACAAAGCTCTCGGAATATCACGCCAAGCGAGACTTCACGGGTACGGCTGAGCCGGAGGGAAAAGAGAGCCCACAGCGGGCGGAGCGGCTTCGCTTCGTCATTCAAAAGCATGACGCCACGCGGCTGCATTACGACCTGAGGCTCGAACTTGATGGGGTCTTCAAGTCCTGGGCCGTCACGAGAGGGCCATCGCTCGACCCGCACGATCGGCGGCTCGCCGTGGAGGTCGAGGACCATCCGCTGGAATATGGCGACTTCGAGGGCACGATTCCTAAAGGGCAGTATGGCGGCGGGACGGTCCAACTCTGGGATCGCGGCTATTGGTTGCCCGAGGGCAAGGACGAGCCGCAAAAAGCGCTGGCGAAAGGCGACCTCAAGTTCACGCTCGAAGGCGAGCGGCTGCACGGGAGCTGGGTGTTGGTGCGCATGGCGCACAAGGAGCGCGACCGGCACGACAACTGGCTGTTGATCAAACACAAAGACGCTGAGGCGCGGGAGGGCGACAGTGTGGTTGACGAGGATCGCTCCGTCGCCTCGGGGCGCGCGATGGCGGCGATTGCAGCGGGAAAAGGGAAGGCGCCGACGCCATTCATGGTGCAGGCGAAGATGGCGACGTCGGACGCAGTGTGGAACAGCAAGCCGCGCGCGAGTCGCAAGTCCGCAGCGGCGACCATAGCGGCTCTCGAGTTTGTGCCGCCGGAATTCTGCGAAAGCGTGGAGCGGCCACCGTCCGGCGCGGGCTGGGCGCATGAGATTAAGTTTGACGGCTATCGCATCCAAGCGCGCATCGAGGGCGGCAAGGCCGTCCTGAGGACGCGCAACGGGCTCGATTGGAGCGACAGATTCCAGGAGATCGCCGACGCCTCGGGGCGACTGCCGGACGCGATCGTGGACGGCGAGATCGTCGCGCTGGATGACCACGGCGCGCCCGACTTCGCGGCGTTGCAGGCGGCGTTGTCGGAGGAACGCACGGAGAATCTCGTTTATTTCGTATTCGACCTGCTGTTCGAGGGGGCGCAGGATTTGCGTCCGCTTCCGCTGAAAGAGCGCAAGCAGCGGTTAAAGCGCCTGATCGATGCGGCGCAGGGCTCGCCGCTCATCCGGCATGTCGAGCATTTCGAGACGGGTGGCGAGGCGGTGCTGC
>JAYTRP010000180.1:0-6116 GCA_043746145.1 Hyphomicrobiales bacterium
GCCTACGTCGGCGCGGCGGCAAGCAAGTCGGTCGTCATCGGCCTCATTATTCTAGCGACGGCTACGCTGTTTGTGCCGTTGCATATCATGCACCCCGTCTGGATGATCGCCTTCCTGATTCTCACTTCCGTTGCGTTCAGCCTGTTTGGTTTTATCATCGGGATCTGGGCGAAGAATTTCGAACAACTCGCAATCATTCCCTCGCTGGTTGTCACGCCGCTCACATTCCTTGGAGGCGCGTTCTATTCCATCGACATGCTGCCGCCGATCTGGCGAACTGTCAGCCTGTTCAATCCGGTGGTCTATCTAGTTAGCGGGTTTCGATGGAGCTTCTACGGCGTCGGAGACGTCAGCGTCGCCGGTAGCTTAGGATTTACGGCATTGTTTATTGCCGCCTGCCTGCTGATCCTATGGTGGATCTTCCGAACCGGATATCGGCTCAAGCCCTAACAGGGCGCGTTGAGCGGGTGTGAACGCGATTAATCGACACAAAAAACACCGCAGCAGTTAGCTGCGGTGTATCGCATTGGGCGGTATTCGCCCTTACTTACCGGAGTTGAACAGGTTCGCAGTTCCGGTATTCGAGCTATTGGCGGGAACTGAATGCGTCGGCGTTCCCGCTGTCGTTCCCGGCGCGTTATTACTCTGATCCGGCGTAGTCGCCCGGCCCGTGGCCATGTCGTTAGGCTCGCCCGAACCAGAAACGTTGCTGGATTGCGCGTAGGCCAAAGACGACCCGCCAATAATCGTGCAGGCGATAATCGCCGCCATTGTCTTTTTCATCTGGACTCTCCAAAATACGCCGACTGCGCGGACGACTGGGGAATCAACAAACCGCGATGTTCTAAGTTCCGGCCGCTTGTATAAAAACCAATTTTAACGCTACCGGAGGTCACGGCGAGACAAGCCCAGCTTCGAGGCGCTCGCAGTCTACTTCAGCGCGACGCTGACCTCGGAGAACTCTGAGCTTAGCCGGCTTCCTAGATTTGTCAGAACAGTCACCAACACGAGCGCCAATAATGAGGCCATCAAAGCGTACTCGATCGCGGTTGCGCCGGACTCGTCGCTGAGGAAATTAGCAATCGCATGACGCATTTAAACGCTATCCAACTAACTATCAGCGTCGAAACTCTACGCCGATTTCTCGCCAATCTTACCCGCAGCGATTTCAATCACAATAGAGGAATTTACCTAAACTTTAGGGCTAGTATGGTTCTCAATGTCTAAATGTCCCGATGTCATTCATGAAAGCAAAGTTAAATTAGGATTTTATACATTCTTGGGCTTCTCGCCAATATCGACGTTGGACTTTATCCAGGCAGTCACGCGCATGGTTTATTGCGGAGAGACCGTCAGGCGGCGGTACGTATATTTTCCGCTTTTTGCTGCGAAATCTTCAGCCCATCGCTGTTTTGCAAATAAGCGCCAACCGCGTCGTTGTTCATTGGGCGGCCAAAAAAGTATCCTTGAGCGAAGCCGCATCCCTGGTCGGACAACCAATCCAGGTTGACGTCGGACTCAATACCCTCCGCTGTTGTTTGAAGACTGAGGCTTGAACCGAGGTGAATGATCGCGTCCACCAGTTTGGCCCGGTCGCTTCCCTGCTGAAGGTTGGTGACATAACTCCTGTCGATCTTCAGCTTATTGAATTTCAATTCTTTCAAATGATAGAGGCTCGAATAGCCCGTACCAAAATCGTCAAGAGCGATTTTGACGCCCAAAGCTTGCAGCGACGTCAGGATCACACGCGCGATTTCGAGGTCGTTGATAAGAGCGGATTCGGTGACTTCGGTTTCCAATCGATGCGGCGCAAAGCCCGTCTCGGCCAGAATCGACGCGATGCGCAATGGCATCTGCTGATCGCGCAGTTGACTAGGAGAAATGTTGATCGCCATTTGCAGATGCGTCGGCCATGCCTTCGCGTCGATGCAGGCGCTCCGCAGGAGCCGGTAGAACAGATCGGAGATCAACCCGGTTTCCTCGGCGATCGGGATGAATTCGTCCGGAGCGATGACGCCGCGGGTCGCATGGTT
Source organism: Hyphomicrobiales bacterium (assembly GCA_043746145.1). Classification (GTDB taxonomy): domain Bacteria; phylum Pseudomonadota; class Alphaproteobacteria; order Rhizobiales; family Beijerinckiaceae; genus Roseiarcus. The sequence goes on from JAYTRP010000180.1 coordinate 2,034, forward strand.
CCAGCGAGCGAGCACCTCAAAGCCGACAAGCTCGCGGCCTGGCAGCGAAACGATTGGCTGGTAATACGGTGCGATATCGTCGTGGGAAATGGCCGCGCGCAATTCGGCTTCGATCTGGGCGCGAGCTTTCTGCGCAAGGTCCATCCCGGTCTGGAAGAAGCGAAAGGCGCCTCGGCCATCCCGCTTTCCATGATACATCGCTGTGTCCGCCTGATGCAGAAGGGCATCGCCGTCTTGGCCGTCTCCATCGTCTATTGCGATGCCGATCGTCGAATCGACCGCGATATCACCTTCATTCCAGGGGACAGGCATCTGGATCGCCGCAATCAGTTTTTGCGCGAGATCGGCAAGCGCGCTGAAATCCTGGCCGGGTGGCGAAAGGACGACGAACTCGTCGCCGCCGAGTCGCGCGACTGTGCTCCCCGGGGGAACGATTTGACTCAGTCGGTCTGCAACCGCGCACAACACCGCGTTGCCCGCCGCGTGCCCATAAATGTCGTTGACCGGCTTAAATCGATCTAAGTCGACAAGCATGACGGCGAACGGGCTTCGAGGATTTCTCGTCGCCAACGCATTCTCCAATCTCTCTCGGAGAAGACGCCGATTGGCGAGGCCGGTTAGCACGTCGTGGCGAGCGGAGGCTTCAGCCATAGATTCAGCGGCCAGTCGCGCGGCAATCGCCCGGCGCAGCAAAATCGACTTGCGGACCGCCGCGACGACGAGACCCATGCCGACGCAGCAGGTCAGCATGATAAAGTTCATGAGGTGATGCACGCCGGCATAACGGATCACCCGGTCAAAAATTCCAAAATTAACCCCGAAGAACCAAACACAGGTTCCCATCACCATAAGGGCGAGAACTTCGTAGAGTTCACCAGTAGCCCATTTTTTTGTGGTTAATTTGGGCATGCTTACGTTCCGTCCCGCCTGGGTTCGGCGGGTACAACATCATGGGCAGGTCTTAAATTACGTAAAGAAAAAGATGCATTTAGAAATTACGATAAACACCGTTTCAAGATTGTGAACAGGATTTTGATGTGTATTTGACCAGGGACGGTTCGCTCGACCGACAGCCGGATTAAGCGAGATTAGCGAGGGCATAGCCGGAGGTCCGGTCGGGTTGGCGGGCTGGCGCTAGCGTTGTTGCCTCCTCTGTAGTAAAAATGTGAAATCAGCGGTAACGCGCCGCGTCATTAACCGGGACATCATGCGGAGATAGCTATGTTTCTCTGCTTTATCAATCATTGTAACAATATACGACCAATTATGCGCAAGGTTAACGCGCAGGTGAGAACATGACGGCGTGCGATCTGCCGTCAACCGAGCCGCCGCTCAAGCATCTCTCTTATCAAGACCAGGCTTCTACTATGAAGGTATTGTCGAAGGCTCCCTGCAGGGGATAATTATACAGCAAGACGAGCGTATCGTTTATGCCAATCCCGCTATGGCGAAACCGTTCGCCTTTGAATCCCCAGAAAACCTGATCGGGCTCAACCCGTTTGAGGACCTCGTCGACGAGGACAACCTCGATGAATTCCGCGCCCGCGTCGCGTCGGTGTATCGCAATAGAAGCGTTGGGCCGCATCCCGGGTGGAGAGCGCGGCGGCCGGACGGCGAGATTGTTTGGATTGCATCGACAGCGAACAGAACGGAATGGCGGGGGCTTCCTGCCGTTGCGTCCTTCTACCTCGACATCACCGATCGAAAGAACGCCGAATTAGCGCTGCGGGATAGCGAGGCGCGCTATCGAGCCGCGCTGCGTGCGGGCCAATTGGGCGCCTGCGAAACCGATCTGGTCGGCAGGACGAGGTTTTGGACGCCGGAGGGCATGGAGCTTTTCGGACTGACCGTCCCCGACGCCGTCGGGCAGGATGGCGGCGAAAACGACGAATATCTAGCCGCCATCCATCCAGATGATCGCCATTTAGCGGCCTAGTTTTACCAACAGGCCGATGATGTCGACGGATTTGCCGCGGAGTACCGGATTATCCGTCCTGACGGCGCGGTGCTGTGGCTGTCTGGTCGCGGGCAGGTGGCCAGTCGGGCGCCCGACGGCCGTGCGCAGCGCCTCATCAGCATTATGGCGGACATCAGCGAACGCAAGGCGATTGAACAACGCGTGCAGATTCTGCTGCACGAAATCGCGCACCGCTCCTGCAACCTCATGGCGGTGGTCCAAGCAATCGCCAAAGGAATTGGGCGAAGCGCCACCTGGGTAGTGGATTTCAACCTCCAATTTAACCGGCGGCTTCAGGCGCTTGCGACGTCTCAGATAATTTTAATGAGGCAAAGCTGGGGAGCGGCGTCGCTGCAGGATTTGATTGCCGGCCAGCTTCAACCCTTTGTCCCCGACCAGAGTGCGGCGATCGAGATGTCGGGCCCGGAATTCTTTCTGTCGATTGAAGCCACGCAGAATGTCGGCCTCGCGATCCACGAACGGGCGACCAACGCTCTCAAGCATGGGGCGTGGTCGGTTCGCCACGGCAAAGTCGTTGTGCGGTGGGAGATTGAGGAGCTGGGTTCAGGACTGCGGCGTCTCGCAAGGAGTTTGGGCATGTGGCGCTGTACCAGATCATCCCGCAAGCCCCGCAGGGAAGCGCGAACGGCGAATACCTGGCGGCTGGATTTTGCTGGACCATGCGCATATCCAGTCCGCACCGCGTGAGTCGGCCGCTGTGAAGGTGATCTAGCCAGCGCTCTCCGCGGCCTCTCCCAACCTCGCCTCTCATTGCTTTCGCCGAGGCGCCGCTATATAGGGCGCACTTTCGCCGACCCTGCCGCGGCGCGTCCTCCGGAGCTCCTGCTCGTGTTCATTACCCCCGCTTTCGCCCAAGCCAGCGGCGCCTCGCCTATGGTGTCGACCGACATGTTGATCCAGTTTGCGCCGTTCGTCGTGATTTTCGCGATCATGTACTTTTTGATTCTGCGCCCGCAGCAGCAGAAGGCGAAGCAGCAGCGCGAGATGGTGCAGGCGGCGCGTCGCGGCGACATCGTGGTGACGAGTGGCGGCCTGATCGGCAAAGTCACCAAATCCACCGACGACAATGAGGTCGAGCTCGAAATCGCTCCCAATGTTCGTGTGCGTCTGGCGCGCTCCGGCATCGCCGACGTGCGCTCGAAAGGCGAACCCGTTAAGGACGCGCCGACTCCCATCAAGACGATCGCGAAGTAACTACGGCTCGTCGGGACTGATACGGCCTGTGACGTCAGGATTTTGGGAATAGCATGCTCCGTCTAGCCACCTGGAAAGTTGCATCGATCCTGGGGCTGATCCTGGTCGCGGCGCTGCTGATGGTTCCAAGTTTCCTGAGCGATAGCGAGGTCGCCGGTCTCGAGGCGCGACTCCCCTCGTGGTTGCCCATCCGCCCGATCGTGCTGGGTCTCGACCTTCAAGGCGGCGCGCATCTGCTGATGGAAGTCGACAGTGCTTCGGTAGTCAAGTCGCAAGTCGATCAGTTGCGTGACGACGTCCGCGGCAAGCTGCGCGAGGGCAAGATTCCGATCAGCGGCGGAATCACGCTGCAGCCGCGCGGGGTGATTGTACGGATCGCCGATGCGGCCGAGCGCGCGCGGGCGCTGGGCCTGCTGGGTAGCCTCAACCAGAGCGTCGGGGGCGCGATCAGCGGCGCGACCGGGCACACGCTCGACATTTCCGACAGTGGCGATGGCGCTATCCGACTAGCGCTGACCGAGGCCGCAGTCACTGACAAGATCCATCGCGCGGTGACGCAGTCGATCGAGGTGCTGAACCGGCGCTTGAACGAGTCCGGCACCAAGGAGACCAACGTTCAGCAGCAGGGCAATGACAGGGTGCTGATCGAAGTGCCCGGCCTGCAGGACACCACCAAGCTGAAGCAACTCGTCGGCACGACAGCCAAGCTGGAGTTCCGGTTGGTGGGCGACGCCAACGATGCCCCCGCCGAGGTCGAGACCTTGCCGCAGCAACAGGGTGGTACGATTCCAGTCGAAAAACGCGTGATGGTCAATGGCGAAGACCTCGTCGACGCGCAACCCGGTTTCGATTCCCGCACCAGCGAGCCCGACGTCAGTTTCCGGTTCAATCTGCGCGGCGGCCAACGCTTT
>JAYTRP010000181.1:0-6109 GCA_043746145.1 Hyphomicrobiales bacterium
CTGAAGTCGTTCCAAGCCTTTGAGGCAGGCTTACCGAAACCACCGAGCGTAGCGAGTTGTCCCGTAAACAGGGGATCGGCGACTTGCTGGTTTTTTCGATCGTGGGTGTAGCGCCCTCCGAGGGTCAGCGTCAGCCCTTCGAAAAGTTTGGCATCGCCTTCGAAAAACAGTGCGTAGGATCGGGTTTGCTGGGCAACGGTCTGCGGAACGGTCAGGACGGTTCCAGCCGGAAGCCCGAACAGGAAGTCGCCGAAACCGATATAGCTCGTATTGTCGATGCCATACCGCGATCGATAGAGATACGCGCCCGCCGTGAAATTCACACGACCATTGTCGTCGTAGCTCAGTCTCAATTCGTGGCTAGTTTGACGATATTGCTGGGGTCGATCAGTATCGTAGAGGGTCAGCGGCGTCGCATCGAAATCCCAGTGACCGTCTTCGTTCGTCTTGAATTGGCCGAAGAGGTAGTCCAATCGGAACCCGTTGCCGATCTTCCACTGCGCGCTTGCCACATGCAAATCGCTGTTGAAGAATGCGTTTCGACCGGGACTGTTCTGAACCGTCGCGTACCGGCTGCCGCCTTGCGGCGTATGCTCGTCCGGCGCGCACTGGTTATAATAGAAGCACCACACCTGATCGGGTTGCGCGACGTTCTGAAGCGCGGCCGCGTCCTGCTTTGTGAAATCCCGGTCGTACCGATAGTAGAATTGGAGGTTGCTTGTTGGCTTCCACAGCACGGACGCGTTGAAGTTCGTGTAGCGTTCGTATCCCTGCCGACGATTGAGCGTGAGATTATGGAAATAGCCGTCGTGGCGATTGAACGCCGCGCCAACCTTGACTGCCAGGGTGTCTGAGACGGGCACATTTAGGTATCCGTCAAGAAGGACGTCGTTGTAGCTGCCGTATGCCGCGCGAACACGTCCCCCAAGACGCGTCGTGTCGGGCTTCGCGCGGCCTAGCAGGATCGCACCGCCAATCGAATTGCGTCCGAACAGTGTTCCTTGCGGACCCCGCAAGACTTCGAGACTTTCGATGTCCAGCGCCTTCACCATCGCGCCGCCGACCGTGCCGATGAACACGCCGTCGACGACGACGCCAACGGTCGGATCGATACTGCGCTCGTGGTCGCTGGTTCCAATCCCTCGGATCGTCATGGAGGCAGGGCTACCGGGCCCTTCCTGCATGTCGGTAATCACGACGTTCGGAGCAGCATTGGCAAAACTGGACAGGTCGCGATCGGGTCGGCGCTGCAGTTCCGAAGCACTCAGCGCGGTGATCGCCGAGCCTACATCCTGAAGGCTTTCTGCGCGCTTGCGGGCCGTGACAATGATTTCTTCCAGCCCTCGCGTGGTGGGGTGAGCATCCATCGCGGTGGGCGCAACGGCCGGCGTGGCTGCCGGCGGTGCAGCGTTTACATCCTGCGCGTAGGACGCCGTCGGCCAGGTAGCGAAAAGCGCAGATGCGAGAAGCATGTCGCGATACCGTCCGTTTGTCATAGATCCCTCCCCAAATTCATGCCCGATCGGCGCCACGCGTTGGGCAAGGCGGTTCGCTGAAAACACTCGATGACGGGATCGTGTGGCGCTCGATCTTTAACCGGCATCTCGTCCTCCCATCACCGGCCCTTCCCGCTTCCGCCCAGACGGAGCCAATTGCCCGATGCAAAGTTGTCGTGTTTTTCACGATCGCGTATTCTTATTCGTATTTACGGAATTAAGTGTCAAGCGCTATTGTGGTACGCAATACAATGAGTTACTCAAGTATAACCCATTTCTGAAGTTTTTATGTGGTCTACCTTGTGCTTTTTTTTCGTATATGGGAAAGACTGCACAGATTTTACAGTGAGGTTCTCGAATGTCAGACAGCACTAGCGCCGAGCGCGTGCTCGCCATCTTGGAGATGTTCGCGCGCGAAAAGCGCCCCCTCTCCGCGACTGAGCTCGCCGAATATTGTCGTATTCCGGCAAGCACGTGTCACAGCCTAGTGCACACATTGCTGCGCCGATCTTATCTATATCAGGTCGGTCGACGGAAAGACCTATACCCGACGCGTCGACTGTTTGACGTCGGATCGGTGATCGTCGAGAATGATTTGGTTCTCCAGCGTTTCGAGCCAGCTATGGAAGCCCTGCGCGACGCAACACAGGAGACGGTGATTTTGGGCAAGCGACGCAAGGAAAACATCGTCTACCTCGAGGTTCTCGAGAGTCGCCAGACCATCAGGTACAGTGCCGCCGCGGGCGACAGCAAACCGCTACATTCGACCTGCATTGGCAAGACGGTTCTCGCCGAGCTGTCGCCGGAGGATATTCGCGAATGGTGGAATGCGCAGCCGCCCGAGAAGGTCACTGGCAATACGATCGATAGCTACGCCCGGCTAATGGACGACATCGAGGGGGGCCTGAGGGATGGTTATTTCATCACGCGCGGGGAAAATGTCCCGGACGTGACGGCGCTCGCCATCCCGGTTTCCATCAACAACGAACGGTTCGGCCTCGCTGTGGCGGGACCCAGTCCTCGCGTCGAACGCCACCAAGAACAGATCGTCGATGCCCTGAAACGTGCTGCCGCCAGCCTCAGGGAAACTGCCGATGTCGGTCGTGTGCCGAGTCCGGCACGATAGTGTCACTGAACGGTCCGGAGACGACTTTTGCCCTTGAATTACGCAGCGACCAACGACGTTATTCACTCGCTGGACCGGGGTGTTCTCTCGGTCACTATCAATCGCGAGGCGAAGCGCAATCCACTGTCGCTTGGCGTGCTGCAAGAGTTGCGCCAGGTCTTTGCGTCGGCCGCCAACGACGGTTCGATTGCGCTCGCCATACTCACCGGCGCCGGGGAAAAGGCGTTCGCTTCAGGTGGCGATCTTCGTGAGCTGGCCGTTTACCGCGACCCGGCGGATGCCATTGCATTCTCGCTTCATGGCAAGGCGGCGCTCGACGCCATAAGAAATTTCCCTGTGCCGGTTGTCGCTCGGTTGAACGGCGTCGCCTTGGGCGGCGGCGCAGAACTGGCTTTGGCCTGCGACATGCGTTTCTCGGCGCCGAGCGCGAAAATCGGGTTCATTCATGGCAAGCTCGCGATCGCGCCGTCCTGGGGGGGTGGCAACGATCTCGTGCGTCTCATCGGCCCGTCAAAGGCGCTTCGTTTAATGACCAGCGCTCGCATCCTCGGCGCGGACGAAGCGCGCACTTTGGGGTTGATCGACGCCGTTTGCGACAATTGCTGTTTCGATGACTGGTTTGAAGGCCTGATCGAGCCGCTGCGCGGTCGGCCTGTCCAAGTGATGCGGGCGTGTAAGTCGATCGCTGCGAGTAGCGGGCTGGAACGCGCCGAGGCTGACCGCCGAGAGACCGAACATTTTGCAAAGGTGTGGTCGCACCAGGATCATTGGGACGCAGCTGCGAACCTCGAAAGGAAATCGGCTTGAACACCATAGCCGGGGCGCTAACGGCGCCCGTCGTTCGACAACCGCCTCATCCGCGCCAAGAAACATCTTCGGGGATTGCAATTCCTGACACAATCGATTCCGGTGGCGGTGAGATACCGGGAGAATTTCCATTCACGCGCGGCATTTTCCCGAACGGATATCTGGGCCGCCTTTGGACCTTCCGGCAATATTCCGGTTTCGGAAGCGCTGAAGAAACCAACCGCAGATATCGCTTCCTCTTGGACAGCGGCTCGACGGGCCTGTCTGTCGCTCTCGACCTACCGACCCAGTGCGGGTTCGATCCGGACGATGCGATGTCGCTGGGCGAAGTCGGCAAGGTCGGCGTCTCGATGTTCAGTTTAGCGGAGGCGGAGACTGTGTTCTCGGGAATCGACCTATCGCAAATTTCTACTTCGTTCACGATCAACGGAACGGCCGCAATCATTTATGCAATGTACATCGCAGTGGCCGACAAGACAGGCGTGCCGCGCGCCAAACTGACGGGTACCATTCAGAACGACATTTTGAAGGAATATGTTGCTCGCGGAACTTGGATCTTCCCTGTCCGGCCGTCGATGAGATTGATTGCGGACAGCATTCTCTTTTCGAACGAACAGACCCCGCGCTTCAACCCCATCAGCATCGCCGGCGCCCACGTTCGCGACGCCGGAGCGACGGCTGTTGAGGAGATGGGATATACACTGGCCAACGGACTGGCATACGTCGATGAACTGCTTCGGCATGGTGGAGACGCGAACAATTTTGCAAAACGCCTGAGCTTCTTTTTCTACGTGCACATGGACTTCTTTGAGGAAGTTGCAAAATTCCGCGCGGGCAGGCGACTATGGGCGAAGTTGCTCAATTCGCGATATGGCATCACCGATCCAAAGGCGCTGATGTTTCGGTTCGGGGTCGTGTGCGGCGGATCGTCGCTCACCGGCGTGCAGCCTTACAACAACATCGCGCGCGTCTCGGTCGAGACGATGGCCGCCGTCATGGGCGGGGCCCAGTCGATCTTCACTTGCGCCTATGACGAGGCGTTTCAAATTCCCACCGAAACCAGCGCGGAAATCGCGCTCCGGACCCAGCAAATTCTTGCCTATGAATCCGGCATTTCGAAGGCCGTCGATCCACTTGGCGGGAGCCATTACGTCGAATGGCTGACCGATCGAATGGAGCAGGAAGTTGCCGCAATCATTGAAGAACTCGACGATTACGGCGGTGTCGAAAAGGCAATTGAAGACGGCTTCCTGCAAATGCGCGTCGCCGAACGCGCGCTCGAGAAGAAGCGCAAAAAGGATAGTGGGGACATTGTCGTAGTCGGCGAGAATTATTTCGCTCGGCCCGACGACGGAGCCGTCGATTATGGCGAAGTGTTTTCGTCCGATCCAAAGTCCGAAGCACTTATTCGGGCGCGGGCCAAGGCTCTGCGCGACAGCCGCGACGGCACCGAGGTGCAGCAAACCCTGGATGCATTGGAGGCAGCCGCGCGGACGCCCGATACCAATGTCATGCCGTTCCTTGTCAATTGCTGCCACGCCTACGCCACAGTCGGCGAAATGGTGGCTCGTCTGAAATCGTGTTGGGGCGAATTCGTTGAGCCGATCAACCTTTGAGGAATTGAGTATGGGGCAATTGAGCGGAAAGCGGATCATCGTCGCCAAACCTGGCCTTGACGGTCATGATGCGGGCGCCAAGGTGATCGCGCTGACCCTCCGCGACGCCGGAGCGGACGTTATCTACACCGGCCTGCGGCGAAGTCCTGAGTATATCGCGCGAATGGCGGTGGACGAAGATGTGGACGCCCTTGGTCTCAGCATTCTGTCCGGTAGCCACAATGCGCTGGTCGCGGCCACCATGCAGTGCCTGAAAGATCTTGGACGGGAGGACCTGAAGGTCTTCATCGGCGGCACTATACCACGTCAGGATCACGCAGGCCTGAAGGCGCTCGGCATTGCCGCGATCTACACGGCGGAGATGACCCTCGACGACGTCGTATCCTCGCTCGCGGACCATTTGCGGTGAGCGGTCAGGGGCCACTTGCTGGGATCCGAATTATTGAGGTTTGCCACATGTTGGCCGGCCCGTATTGCGGCATGCTCCTGGCTGACCTTGGAGCCGAGGTAGTAAAGATCGAAACCGGTTTGGGCGACATTGCGCGCTCTGCAGGGCGACACAATGTCGGCGAGCACAATGTCTATTTTGCGAGCCTCAATCGTAACAAGCGCAGCATATTGCTCGATCTGACCCAAGGGGACGATTGGGCGGCTTTCGAAACGCTCGTCCGAAACTCGCACGCACTGATAACAAACCTAAGGCCTCGCGCGATTCATAAGCTCGGGCTTACCTACGATAGATTGAAGTCGCTCAACCCAAAACTGACCTGCGTCGCCCTGACGGGATTTGGTTTGACGGGGCCATACAGCAGTCTCCCCGCTTACGACTACATCATCCAGGCAATGACCGGTGTCATGATGCTGACCGGCGAACCGGGAGCACCGCCGGTTCGCGCCGGCTATTCCGCCGCAGACAACACCGGCGGAATGATGGCGGCTATCGGACTCCTCGCGTCATTGGTCGGCAATCACGGCGGGCAAGTTGACATATCGCTTTACGACACGCTGCTTTCTCAGCTGAACTATCTGGCGGCAGCGTATCTCAATGCGGGCGAATTGCCTGA
>JAYTRP010000182.1:0-17873 GCA_043746145.1 Hyphomicrobiales bacterium
CCGCTGCTTGCGTCCGGGCGACTGGGCAAGTCGCAACTCGCCCGATTCGCGGACCTGCTACAATCGACCCGCGAGCAGGGACTCGCGCGCGTCGTGCTGATCCATCACCCCCCGCTGTCGCGCGGCCCCTCGCCGCCGATGCGCGGCCTGGACGACGCGCGCGGGTTTGAGGCCGTGGTCGCCGAGCACGGGGCGGAACTCGTGTTGCACGGCCACACGCACAAGCGGATGGTCCATTTCCTGCTCTCGAAGGCTACGCGCAACGAGGGCGGTCGCGTGCCCGTCGTCGGCGCTCCGTCGGCCTCGGCGGCGGGAACGCACGATGCGCGTCAGCGGGCCGCATACTATCTGCTGCAAATCGAGCGCGCCGGGCCGAAATGGCGGGTCACCGCGCGTTCGCGTGGGTTGGCGCCAGAGGGCGCGGAAATCGGCGAGCGTGAGACGCTGACGCTCTAGGCCATCAATCAGAACGGCGGCGCGCCGAAATGCGCGCGCCAGATTCCCCGGCCCAGGGCTTCCCAGCCAACCCAGATCGCCACGAAAAGAAGGGCGCAGAGCGTGATCGAGCCGAGCGTCATCAACAAAAATCCAAACACGTCGGACGCTGCGGCAAGTGCTTTTCTCACGCCGCGTTTCGCGGGCTTCGTAGTCGCCGGGGCAGGATCTTCCCCCGTCGCGTAGCGGGTCTGCTCGGCAATCTTGCGCGAGCGCGCTGAGATTTCGATTTCCGCAGCAGGAGTATGACGACTGCGCCAATCCGAGGCGAGCGCCTGTTCGCGCTCGACCATGCGCCGGGCCACGTAATTAGTGATAGCCGAGACCATCCGATCGATGCTCTCGCTCTCGGCGATCATAACGCGTCCATGGCGAGTATCCTGGAAAAACCGGTAGGTGTGGCGATCGTGCGCCAGGTCGACGAAAGCGATCATGTCGAGGAACAGACGAGGTCGTTCGCCATGCGCGATGCCGACGTCGAAGAACTCGACATCCTCCGGAGCCTGATCGACCACGGGACGCAAGGCTTCTTCCAGCAACTCCAGCCGAATGAGTTCGGCTTGGCGCAGGTCGGCTTTCGCCTCGCCCTTTTCAGCGCTTTCAGCGCGCGCGCGCCGCATCGCCGCCTTCAGACTGGGCGGCGCCAGTTTGAGGTTCTCCGGCTTACTCTCGTCCATAAACGCCTTCTCGCCTGATCCCGCATCGTTAACTTATCCGATCCGGCGATGTCGCAAAATACGACGCGTTTTCCCCGGCCTTACAATCTGTTATGCCGCGATCGCGCTCCAATCCGCCGCGGAGCGACCTCTTGGGAAGCCCGATGTCAGCCAGCGCCCTCCTCGACCTCTCGCCCGAAGCCTCGCAGGCTCTGAAAAATCATCGCCCGATCGTCGCCTTGGAATCGACGATCATCACGCACGGCATGCCCTACCCGAAGAATTTAGAGACAGCCCTCATGGTCGAGGACGCCGTGCGCAAGGGCGGCGCCACGCCTGCGACGATTGCGGTGGTCGAGGGTCGTTTCAAAGTGGGACTAGACCGCGCCATGCTCGAGAGGCTCGCCAAAGTGTCGGATGGGGTCGTAAAAGCGTCACGGCGCGACTTGTCCGCTGTCGTCGCCTTGCGCGGCTCTGCCGGCACGACAGTGGCGGCGACCATGTACATCGCCGAACTTGCGGGGATCGAGATCTTCGCCACCGGCGGCATTGGCGGCGTACATCGCGGCGCGGAGGACACTTTCGACATTTCCGCCGATCTCGTCGAATTGGCGCGCAGCCGGGTCGCAGTAGTCTGCGCTGGCGCCAAATCCATCCTCGATATCAACAAGACGCTCGAATATCTGGAATCGCACGGCGTGGCTGTCTGCGGCTACCGCTGCGATGAATTCCCGGCGTTCTACGCCAGGTCCAGCGGCGTCAAGCTCGATCATCGCTTCGAGCAGCCGCGCGACCTCGCCCGCATGATTCGGCTGCAGCACGAGATCGGTCCCGGCGGCGTGCTGATCGCCAATCCGATCCCCGTGGACAAGGCGCTCGACGGCGCGGCGATCGAGCAGCGCATCGCCGAGGCGGTCGCGGAGGCCAAGGCCAAAGGCATATCGAAGAAGCAGGTCACGCCCTACCTGCTCGGCCGTATCGTCGAGCTGACCGAGGGTCGCAGCCTGGAGGCGAATATGGCGCTTGTGGCGAACAACGCCGCGCTGGCGGCCGAAGTGGCGGTGGAACTGTCGCGGCTCTGAGCCGATGCCCCGCGCGCTGGTGATCGGCGATGTCATGACCGACATTGCGGCGCAGCTTGAGGGCCCCATCGCGATCGGTTCGGACCGGCGCGCCCGCATCGTCGAACGACCGGGCGGCGCAGCGGCGACCCAGGCGATCTGGCTGGCGCGGTTCGGAATCGAGGTCGATTTTGTCGGTCGCGTCGGTGCGGCGGATCATCCGCGCCAGTGCGAACTCTTGAGCCGCGAGGGCGTCACACCACACCTCGCCGCCGACCCTGAACTCGAAACCGGACGGCTGATCGTGATCGTGGAGCCTTCCGGCGAGCGCAGTTTTCTGACCGACCGCGGCGCGAACGATCGTTTGACGGCGACTGACATTCCCGAGGCGCTGATCGAACGCGCCGACCTGATCCATCTCTCTGGCTATACGTTCCTGGCGCCGAGTTCGCGGGAAGCGGCGAGGAGCGTTATGGCGCGCGCGGGGCGGCATCCTGTAAGCGTCGATCCCGGCTCCGCCGAGCCCTTGCTCGAAATGGGGGCCGAAAATTTCCTCGGTTGGATCACCGGCGCGGCGATCTTGCTACCCAATACCGAAGAAGCTGCGGCGCTGACGGGCGTTTACGAACCGGAGGCCCAGGGCGAGCGATTGGCGGCTCGCTTTCCGCTTGTCGTAATTAAGCGCGGCGCTATTGGCTGCGAGGCGCGGCGCGGCCCGGAACGATGGCAAATTGCAGCCCCGAAAGCCGCCGTTGTCGACACGACCGGCGCGGGCGATGCATTCGCAGCGGCGTTCTTGGCGGCGCGATTGCATGGCGCTGAGATTGCGGAGTGCTTGGCGCGCGCTGTCCGCGCGGGGTCGACGGCTACGGAATATTTCGGCGGCAGGCCGGGGCAGCGCCACAGGCACTAACTTCAGCGCCGCCCTCGCCCGGCTTGTCCCGGCGATCCAGCGGGATTAAAATTCTCAATTTCCCAACCGCCCCCCTCCGTCTTTGCGAGGAGCTCTTGCGACGAAGCAACCCAGGGGGACGTAAGACGCCAGCGGTTGCGGCAGGGGCCCTGCGCGCAGCCTTGCTTCCAACCATAGTGCTTGCCGCTCCTGGGTTGCTTCGTCGCAAGAGCTCCCCGCAATGACGACTCCGCCTGCTTTTAAGTTAACGCGCACTCCCCGACGCCGTCTCGCATCGCGCGAGAAACGCGGGATCGAGCGGGTCGCACGGCCGCCCGGAAAGCGCCTCCGCCCGCGCCCAGATCTGCGTGAGGTCGACCACTATTTCCGTCTTGCCGGTGCGCGTCGAGAGCAGGAACGCCGAGCCCTGCCAGTCCGACAATTCCATGCCGAAATGCCGGAGGACGCGATTGGCGAGCGTCACCCGGCGCGTGCGCTCGCGTCGGCGCGACAGCGCATCCGTGTTGCGCGTGAACACGCCGGGACGCGCCGCGGCGTCTGTCCAATGATCGGCGGCGCCGAGCACGCCACAGAGCGAGCACATGGCTGCGGGTTATTTTTTGAACGGCGTGCGCGCCGCGAAATCGTCGGCCATTTCGTTCATGGTCACGAATTTTACGCCGGGATGGCTGGCGATGTAATGATAGAGCCGCTCCAGCATCAGCAGCACTTGCGGGCGCCCGGACACGTCGGGATGAATCGTGATCGGGAAGATCGCGTAGTCGCATTCGCGATAGACCCAATCAAACTGGTCGCGCCACATTTCTTCGAGATGGCGAGGATTGACGAAGCCGTGACTGTTGGGAGACTTCTTGATGAACATCATCGGCGGCAGATCATCGAGATACCAATTGCCCGGCAGCTCAATCAAGGGCGTCACTGTCCCGCGCTTCAGCGGAACCATCCAGGTCGAGGGATGCTGCGAATAGTCGATTTTGGTCCAGCTATCGCCAACGCGGACGTAATAGGGATGGAAATCGTCATGCATCAGCGAGTGATCGTATTTGATGCCGCGCTCGAGCAGCAGTTCGTTAGTGACGGTTGAAAATTCCCACCAGGGCGCGACATAACCGGTTGGACGCTTGCCAGACAGTTTGGTCACAAGGTCGATGCACTTGTCGAGAATTGCGATTTCCTGCTCGCGCGTCATCGAGATCGGGTTTTCGTGGGTGTAGCCGTGAATGCCGATCTCATGACCAGCGTCCGCGACCGCCTTCATCTGCTCGGGAAATGTCTCGATTGAATGGCCGGGGATGAACCAGGTCGTCCTGATTCCCAGTTTGTTGAAAAGCCTCAGCAGGCGCGGGCTGCCGACCTCGCCCGAAAACATGCCGCGCGAAATGTCATCGGGCGAATCCTCGCCGCCATAAGAGCCGATCCAGCCTGCGACGGCATCGACGTCGACGCCAAACCCGACGAAAATTTCCTTAGGCATTCAAGTCTCCCTAGTTAGGACGCTTCAGATCGACGCTATTGGAATGAGGCGCGAGATTGAGTTTGGGTCGACCTCGGCGAGATAGATATTCCCCGATTTGTCGCCGGTAATTCCATGTGCGCCGTTGAGCGAGGGCCGGCCGCGGCCGACGCGTGCGCCGCTGGACGCGAAGGCGTTTACGCTGGGCACCATGTCGGTCGTCAGCAAGACGCCGTCTTCGCGCTCGAACACATCCATCGGGCGACAGAGGCCGCGCAACTCGTCGAGAAACCGGCCGTCGCGATCAAATCGCTGCACACGATTGTTCTCGCGATCGACCACGACGACGCGGTTTTGCTGGTCGATCAACAAAGCGTGCGGCGTCATGAACTCGCCGGGTCCGTGCCCGACCGTCCCAAAACTCATGCGCAATTCACCGCCGGGGGTAAACGCATGCACGCGTCCGTTGCCATAACCGTCCGACACGTAGATTTCGCCGTCCGGCGCGACGGCGACGTCTGTGGGATGGTTGAACGGTTCGCCCCAGCGCGGGCGATGACGTTGGCCTAGCCGAAATAGAATTTTGCCCATTGTCGAGAAACAGATCACCTCATGGCCGTCGCGATCGACGACAAACACCCGGTCCTCGGCGTCGATGTTAACGCCGTGGGCGTCGAACACCTCGCTATCGCCGAAGCCGCCGAGATATTTGCCATCGGGCGAATAGACCAACACCGGTGGCTCGACGCCGCGGCGCAGCACGTAAAGTCGACCTTTGCTGTCCACCGCGAGCGTGCTGATCCGACCAGTAGCAATTCCTGATGGGACCCGCGCCCAGTCACGCAACACTTCGTAGTCGCGCCCCGCGATCTCGACGCGCACATTGCCTCGCTCATCCGTCATCTGCGGGTCCTCAGGCACGTTGCGATTCCGGCGCCCATTGCAGCATGCGCGCAGTCAACGCGCCAGCGGCGCGGTAGCTGATCGAGGTCGCCACGATGAAAATAATCGCAACCAATGACATACGGTCGAGGTAAGCGAATTGCCCGGCATAAACGATGATGTAGCCAAGGCCCGATTGGGCGCCCAGATATTCGGCGCCGAGCACCGCGCCCCAGCCCGTGCCCAGGCTCAACAACAGCGTCGATCGCATTTCCGGCAATATCGCGGGCAGGATTACGGTGCGATACAGCGTCGCCTTCGAGGCGCCAAGGCAGCGCGCATTGTCGATGTAGATTTGCGGCACGTTGCGCACGGCGTTAACCGTGCCCGCGAATACGATCACGCCAATGCCATAGGCGACGAACAGCACCTTGCCGATGAAATAAGTGCCAAACCAGAGTTGGAACAAAGGCACCATCGCCAGCAGCGGCAGCGTGCGCAGGAACTGCGTCGGCAGATCGACCAATCGCCTCGACCACGCCGACCATGACACCGCAAGGCCGAGCGCGAGGCCAACGATCCCACCAAGCACGAGCCCGCAGACGAGGCGGGTGATCGTGTCGAACGTATGACTGGCCAGCGCGAGCACCGCTGCGAGATAGGTGCGCGGCGCCCCCTCGGCGACGGCGGGCACGCCGAGACCGCCCTGCCAATAATCCGCCATCGAAAGCAGCGTCTTGGTGAACATCACCTGCCAGCCCGCGATCATAGGCTCCCCTGGCGCCGCTTCGAACGGATACAGGATGGATAGCGCTTGCCAGATCAACGCGATCACCAGAAGAACGCCGAGCGAGATCCAGCGGTCGCGAACTTTATGACGGCCGGCGGGTGTCACGCGGCCGCCTCCGCGCCGGGCAGGACATGTCGGTCGAGACCGATGTGATGCAGCAGTTTGCGCTTAATCGCGATCATGTCCGCCTCCAGCAGGCTGTCGGTGGAGCGTGGCCGCTCGGCCGTTACGGGGATGTCGTCGGCTTGCACGCCGGCGCGAAACACCAGAATGCGGTCGGCAAGCGCGAGCGCCTCGTCGACGTCGTGAGTCACGAATAAGATCGTGCGACGCAATCCGGTTTTGTCGGCGCTCCAGAGATTGAGAAGCACGTCCTGTAATTGCCGACGTGTGACATAGTCGAGCGCGCCGAACGGCTCATCGAGCATCAGCACGCGACCCCCATTGGCGAACACTGTCGCCACTCCGACGCGCTTCAACATGCCGCCCGAGAGTTCGCGCGGCCACGCGTTCTCGACATGCGCCAAGCCGACTTGTTGCAGATAGGAGCGCGCGATCTCCCGCCGCTGCGCGGGCGCGACTCCCCGGCACTTCAGGCCATATTCGACATTGTCGATCACCCGCATCCAAGGAAACACGCTGTCCTTCTGGAACACGACGCCCCGCTCGGGTCCGGGGCCGGAGATTTCCTTGTTGTCCACCACGATACTGCCAGAGGTCGGCGCCATCAGCCCCGCAAGCATCTGTAAAAGCGTGCTCTTGCCGCAGCCCGAGGGACCGACGAGACAGACGAACTGTCCCTCGGGAATGACGAAGGACACATCGCTGATCGCCGTCACGCGCTGTCCGTCGGCGCGTCGAAATTCCCGCTGGACATGCACGAGTTCAATCATGCGTTTCGTCATGGCGTTCATGTCCGGCTCCCGCCCGAGTGCAGCCCTGCGTTCCAACTTGCGAGCCGCGCCACGATCAACCCCAGAACTCCGTCGGCGCAGATCGCGACAAAGCCGAGCAACAGCAGCGTCGACATAATTCCCTCCGGGTCCGTCGCGCCCGCGAGCACTTCGAGCACCTTGCCCATGCCCTCCTGCGAGCCCAGCAATTCCGAAACCGCCTCGAGGCCCCAGGCGCCGGCGAGCGCGATGCGCAGCCCGCCGAGGATTTCGGGAACCGTCGCTGGCAGCAGCAGATCGAGAATAATGCGGCGCGACCCGGCGCCAAGCGTGCGCGCGAATTCCTCGTAGATCGGATCGAGATTGTTCGCGGCTTTCTGCGCGAACAGATACATGATCACGACGACATAGAAGGTCACCAGACCCACCGCGCTCGCGCGCCCCACGCCAAACCAGATGAGCAGGAAAGGCGCCGCGACCAGGATCGGCACGGTGCCGGCGGTCGTCATCACGGGATCGACGATCGCTCGAAAGATGGAGATGCGCGCGCTGACGAGGCCCGAGACGATGCCAATCACGGCGCCGAGTAATACCGCGATCGCCACGTTTTCAGCGGTGTAGATCAGATTGGCGTAGAGATTGGGCTCGGACACGCCGTAATACGAGAGATTGGGCGCGTCCCAGAAATCGCCGAGCAATCGGTTCAGCACCGCGAGCGGCGGCGGCAGGATTATGGGTTGAAAAAACAACGACAGGCCGCGCCACGCCGCGATGAACACGATCAGCCCGACGAAACGCAGCGGATCAAGCGCATTGATGGTTGATCGGCCCAATGCGAGCGTGGCGGCGCCGACCCCGGGCGCCGCGCGCAGAACCGCCGCGGAGCGGTCGACCCTGCCCGCGGCGTTCGAGTCCGTCACGCTTTCATCCCCGGCATTCGCCACATTAAGAACCTATGCGCCAAATCAGGACCCTACGCGTCAATCAGGAACCCGCGGCGACGGCCAGTCGATAGGAGTCGAGAAAGTCATAAGCAGCGTAGAACGCCTTTGCCTTGTCGAACATCGCTTTCTTGTCTGCGTTCAATGTCGCCGAGGAAAGCTTGCCGAACAACTCATCCGACTTCGCCTTGTACTCAACCATCGCGTGCCAGATGTCGCCGCCCCAGACGACGTCCTCGGGCGTCACCTTGCCGGCAGGCATAATCTTATGCGCCTCGAAATCCTTGATGATCGCGCCCCAGACGTTTTTGAAGTAGGCCGTGCCAGTGGTCTCGTCGTAATATTGTTTGTCGTCGGCGAACGGCGTCAACGGGTCGAGGATGTTGACGGTCGCTTCCACGCCTTTGCCGTCGAGGTCCGTGCCCGCAAAGCTGTTGAGATAGGGCGCCTGAACGTCATATAGCGATGGGTCTTTCTTGGTCTCGTCGATGATGCGCCAGACCACGGACATGAAGCGCAATACGGTGTTGGGATTCTTATTGACGTAGTCGCCGTTCGCGCCGACGCCGACGATGCCGATCAGCGGCTCGATCGGCGATTCCACGCCGCCGGGCCCATATTTGATCATGTCGCCGATATCGATGAGATCGGTCCAACCGGCCTGACGCAATGTGTAGACGATCGGCGCGCCCTCGGGATTGACGAAATCCTCGCGGCCGGCCTTGGCGAGCACCAGCGACTTCGAGTCGTCCAGCACTTCGAGCTTGAAGCCGGCGCCGGAGGTCTTGTTCGCATATTCCTCGAATGCGCGGTCGCTGAGTTCGGGCGCGCCCACGAGCGTCTTGCCCTTCATGGGGGCGAGCGCGGCGGCCAGCGCCTCCTTGAACGGCTTGCCTTCCGCGATATAGTCCTTGAACGATTTCAGCTTGAGCGCGGGGTTGGCGAGGATCGCGTTGGCGAGAAAGTTGTCGGTGAAGCCGATGCATTTGAGCGTGCGCGCATCTTTGTAGGTCGGCAGCATCAGCGGGCAGAATTCGGAGATGATGTCGAGTTGGCCGTTAAGCAGCAGCGTCGTGACGTTCGAGTCGTTCGCCTTCATGCCGTAGGGCGCCGGCTCGAAGCTGATGCCGACCTCGTCGAACCAACCTTTCTTCATGCCGATATAATAGAAGGTGTTGTCGGCGTAGGGGCGCATGCCGAATTTGACGGTGGCTTTGGGAATGTCGGCGCCGACCTCGGCAGGCGCAGGCGCGAAACGGTCTGCTGCGGCTGCAAGTTGCGGAAGGGCGATCGCCGCGACGGACGCCGCAGCGAAAAGGAGGCGGGTCATGCGACGCCAGACGGCGTTATCGGTTGGAAGGTTGCTTTGCATGTGATTACTCCTGAGTGGGAAACTCCAGCCCTTCAACTCGTCATGGGCGTCGCGCCGTCCTGGATCTCAACCCCCTCGACGCCGCTGCTGTGTAGTTTGGAATGCAAGCCGTGTGCCGACGAACGAGGTTTGGAAACGCTATGATAACTGTGTGAGTTAGATTTTGCATGCAAAATTTTTGTTTGCATTCTGCATGCAAAACGAGCAGTGCAAGTTTCGCAGGCGGGCTGACGATGAAGAAATCAGGACGAAAATCGGCGGGAACATGGGCTCGTTGAAACCAGCGGAAGCCATAGTCGTTCGCAAGCCGCGGGTTTCGACGCTCGCGCCGATTGCTCGCGCACGCCCTCTACACGAGGAAGTGTGTGACCGGTTGCGCGACATGATCGTCAAGGGCGAAATTGCTGCGGGCGAGCGCCTGCACGAGATCAATCTGTCCGAAACGCTCGAAGTGTCCCGCACGCCGTTGCGCGAGGCTTTGAAACTGCTCGCCAACGAGGGGCTGGTCGATTTGTTGCCGGGGCGCGGCGCCCGCGTCAGCGCGCTTTCGCCCAAGGGCGTCGCTGAATTGTTCGAGGTGGTGAGCGGCCTCGAGCGGCTTGCAGCGGAACTCGCGGCTGCGCGCATGACCGCGCGAGATCTCGAGCGACTCCAACGCACCCACGACAAGATGGCCGGGCACTTTGCTCGCGGCGAGCGGCACGCCTATTTCGTGCTCAACAACGAAATTCACTGCGCGATCGTCGCCGGCTCGAAGAACCAGACGCTGATCGCCACCCATGCCGGCTTGATGATGAAGGCGCGACGCGGGCGCTACGCGGCGCTCGCCTCGGATGAGCGCTGGAGGGAAGCGATGGGCGAACATGAAGCGCTAATGGCGGCGCTTCACGCCCGTGACGCCACGCGCGCGGGCGCGATCTTGTTTTTGCATGACCAACGAACCGGCGAAATTACCTCAGCCTTGCTGTTGGCGGAAAAGCGTTAGCAGCGTTTCGTTTGGCAACTAAATTGCTTGGGTTGCGTCGGATCGGAGTCGCCATGGTAGAAAACCACGCATGACATCGCACGGGCGTCAGTTTCCGGCGTGGCCCTCGATCGCGGAGATTGCCGAGGCGGTGCGCTCGGGCAAAAGCAGCGCGGCGGAGCAGGCGGAGGAGGCGATCCGTCGGATCGAGGTTGGAAACGACGCCCTCAACGCGATCGTGCTGTTCGACCCCGCAGACGTCAGGCGAAGGGCGGCTGAGGTCGACCAGCGCGTCAAGGCGGGCGTGGATCTGCCGTTGGCCGGGGCGCCGGTAACAATCAAGGACAATATCTGGGTCGCCGGTCGGCGCATCACGCAAGGATCACGCCTGTTTGCAGATTTCGTTGCACCTGCGAGCGCGATTGCGGTCGAGCGGATCGAGCGCGCCGGCGCAATCATCGCTGGCATGTCCAACACCTCGGAATTCGCATGCAAGGGACAGACGACCAATCTGCTTTTTGGCGCCACCCGGCATCCCCTCGATTTGTCGCTGACGCCCGGCGGTTCCTCGGGCGGCCCGGTCGCGGCGGTGGCTGGCGGACTGCTGCCGCTCGCGATCGGCACCGATGCGGGAGGGTCCAGTCGCCGGCCGGCCGCGCATACGGGGCTGGTCGGCTTCAAGCCGAGCTTCGGCGCGATCCCTTATGGACCAGGCTTTGAGGAACCGGTCACCGGCATTTCCTGCATCTGCCCGATTGCGCGGACGGTCGCCGAGGTTCGGCTCGTATTCGAGGTTCTCAGAGGCGCCGATGCCCGCGATCCCGATAGTTTCGCGACCCCGCTCGTCAATCCGATCTCCCGCGAGCCCGTCATCGCATTCACGCCCAAATGGGGACTCGACGTTCCCGTCGACCCTGACGTCGCTAAACAAATCCGCGCCGCCGTCATGGCGCTGCGCAGGGCGGGACTGAACGTCATCGATCGCGATCCCGTTTGGCCTGGGGGAATGGGCGAGAACGCGCTTATGCCGTTGCAACATGCCGGGCTTGCGGCGGTTCACGGCGCCGCCTGGATCGCCGACCCCTCGCGGATCGATCCGGACCTTGGAGACCAGATCGCGGCAGGCTTTAGATATACCGGCGTCGAAATGGCGAACGCGTTGCTCGCCTCTAACCGCGTGGCGCGTTCGGCGGCGGCCTATTTCGTCGAGGCGGAAATTGATTTCGCGATCGGACCCACCACGCCCTGTTGCGCGTGGTCGGTTGAACTCTCGGCGCCCCCGACTATCGATGGAATTCCCGTGGGCGGACGCGGCCACGCCGTGTTCACGCCGCTGTTCAACCATGCCAAACAACCCGCGATCTCGATTCCCTGCGGGACCAATCGCGATGGTTTGCCCATTGGACTGCAGATCGTCGCGCCGCGCTATCGCGACATCCATTTGCTCGAGGTCGCCGCGCGGATCGAGGCGATACTCGCGCGAGGCGAGACCGGCCTATGAGGCTTCTGCTCGTCAATCCAAACATGACCGTCGAGATCACCGATCGTCTCGCAGCGGCGGCGCGCGCCGTCGCCGATCCCGGGACCGAAATCGTCGCCCTCACGGCGCCGCGCGGATTTCCCTATATATCGACACGCAGCGAAGCCCAGATCGCGGGCGCGGTGGCGATGGAGATGATCGCCGATCACGCGGCCGGCGCGGACGGCGCGATCATCGCGGCCTTCGGCGACCCCGGTCTGTTCGCCGCGCGCGAATTATTCGACTTCCCCGTCGTCGGCATGTCCGAGGCGGCTATGCTGACGGCCTGCATGTTGGGCGGAAAATTCGCGCTCGTCACCTTCGCGCCGTCATTGGGATCATGGTTCGCCGATTGCGTCGCGATGCATGGGCTGAACTCCCGTTGCGCCTCGATCCGCTCATTGGACGGCGCCTTCGCCTCGCTGGCGGACGTACAGACCGAGAAAGAGGCGCTGTTGATTGATCTCGCCAACAAAGCGGCGATGGAGGATTGCGCCGACGTCGTCATTCTGGCGGGGGCGCCTTTGGCCGGGCTTGCTAGCAAGATCGCCGACCGGGTGCCGATTCCGTTGGTCGATCCGATCGCGGCGGCGGTCAAACAAACGGAAACGTTGGTTCGTCTCGCGCCAAAAAGGCCGAGACTCGGGCGCGCTGCAAAACCGAATTTTGGGCTTTCGCCCTCGCTCGGTCTAGTGATGTCAGGCGGGTGACAAGGCCGCACGCCGCGAAGGCTCGATCCTTTTCGAGGAGGCCGAAGAATAGCCCGCGCGTAAATACCGGCAGCTTAATAAGCTTCGATAACAGGAGGAGAATGGATCGATGTCACTCTTTGGAGCGCTTTGCTCCTGAGCCGCTCGCAGCGGCAGGCGCCTTGCGTTGCGACTTACCCCCAGGCGGCGATTTTCTCTCAACGAGAAGCCCGCGGCGGACCGCTTCTTTAAGAGTTTCGTTGATAAGTTTATGCCAGCCGGGGCCCACAGCGCGAAACGAAGTGATTATCTCCGGGTCAAGCCGTAGGGAGATTGGCTTCTTTGAATTAACCAATTTCGGCCGACCGCGCCGGATCAGCGTCTCCCCTTCGTAAACATCGGCGCGCCTGAAGTATTCTGCGTCGAGTTCGGGCGCGTCGTCAGGGTCCACCCAAGGCTTGTCGCCAGCGTTGCTGCTCTTTGCCATGAACAATGCCTCATAGAAATTATGCGCCTGCCATTCTCTGTAGGCGTCCGCACAATGACGACGACGCGGCCTCGAAGCATGCCTGCGCTGATGTATCGACGCTCTAAGTACGTAAAGCGGACATCTTCCGCCTGCGTGTACAACCCAGCGAACACCTCCGCCGCGTCGGCGAAATCTAAATCGCGTTCAGAAAGCGTCTTCTCACGCTTTCCCGGATCGAGCGTGATTTCCATGATTAAATGCGGCTACTAAAATCAAGCTGTCAAGGCGCGGCCATCTCGGGCCAAAAACTCGTGTCGATACATCCCTGCCCGCTACTCCGCAGCCTTCCTGAACCGAGCCTCCTCGGCCATTTGCGGATCGCGGTGCATGACGCCGTCTTTCATGATCATGCTGAAATGAGCGGGTCCAACGAGCACCGATAGATCTTCCAGAGGATTGGCGTCGACGAGCAACAGGTCCGCCAGCGCGCCCTCGCGGATGATCCCGAGTTCGCCCTTGTGACCCATCAAATCGCCGCCAACGCTGGTCGCGCATTTCAGCGCCTCCGCCGGACTGTAGCCGAAGAACTTGACGAAATGGCCGATGTCGCGGGCGTTCTGGCCCATCGGGGTGATCGTGAAGCCATAGTCGCCGCCAATCACCACGCGCAATCCGCGCTTGCGGATCTCCTGATAGGTCGCGACCGTATGCTCGAGCTTGCGCGGCAGTCCCATGCGCTCGACCACCTCGCGAGTCATGCCGACGATGTCGCCTTCAAACACGGAATTGTGGACGAGGCCAAAGGCGGGTCCAAGGAAAACCCGGTCCTTGGCGCCTTCCAACATATCGATCGCTTCCTCGTCGGCGAAATCACAGTGGTAGATGCAATCGACGCCCGCGCGCACCGCCCGTTTGACTGACTCGGCCGCGCGCGCGTGGCAGGAAACGCGCTTGCCCCAATCATGCGCGGTGCTCACGCCGATAGTCAGTTCTTCTTCGCTTAGCGAAATTATTTCCGCGCGCGCGTGACTGACGAATTCGTCGCCGGAAACGTTGAACTTGACGTTGTCGACATTCTCTCGGCAGCAAAGCCGAACCGCCTTGCGGATCTCGGCGACGCCGTCCGCGACCATGCCAAAACTCTCGGCGTTCATGTGTTGTTTGCGCTCGTCGCCCAGACCGCCCGTGACCGTGATTTCCGGCCCCGCCGCGCGATATCGCGGGCCCGCGAGATAGCCGTCCTCGATTTCCTGCCGCACGACGACATCCAGCCTCATCTTGGCCGATGCTGCGGAATAGCAGGAGGTGAACCCGTGATTGAGGATCAGCGTCGCGTTGCGGCACGTCCGCAGCAGATGCTCCTCGGGAGGGATTTCGCCCAGATCCTGATTTCGGCTGGGTCCGCAAAACGAGAGATGACTATGGCCCTCTACCATGCCCGGCATCAGGAACTGGCCCGCGCCATCGATGGTCCGCGCTGCATTCTCGCTAGGGATCACGCCCCGCCCTTTTGCGACAGTCTTGATCCTGTTGTTCTCGACCAGGACTTCGCCGGGAAACGCCACGTCGTTCAAGCCGTCCCAGATCGTCACGTTGCGAAACAGGTAAGACGTCATCGAAGCCTTCTCCCAGAGAGCGCGCGATTGTCCGCCGCGCCTTGTCGCGAAAATTAGGCTGAACCGGGCTGGCCGGCCATTTTGTTTCTGGGCGGCGAGACCGGCATTTGAGACATTGGCCTTGACATCCCTGAGCGCGGGGCCTTCGATGAGGTATAATCGAGCGGGAGGAAGCTATGGCGGCGCACCGCAACGGCGTCGATGCGGCGATTGCGTTGCTGTGCGGATTGGTTGACGCTGGCGGCGACATCCCGATTTCAGTTCTGCAGCGCAAAACCGCGACGCCTCGCGCCAGCTTTCACCGGATCGTACGCACGCTTAAAGCCGCCAAGCTCGTCGAGGCGCCGCGGGGCCGGTTACGCCCTGGGCCGACAGCCGAACGATGGATCGGCGCCAGCGTCGCGGACAATCAGCGGGAAGAGCAGCGCCGTCTTTCGCGTCACGATACCGGCGTGCTTGTGTCGCGAAGCGCCGAATGCGCGTTCTCCGGCATTGTGGAGCTCACCAAACCGGCGCTCGTGCGCGCGCGGGCGAGATTCAAAATTGGCTTCTCTAACGCATCGATGAAAAATCCTTGGCGGATAGCCTTGGTTCATGGCGTGGAGCATGCCGCCGCGAGCGCCAGCGATTGTATCGAGCAGTTGATCGTCGCGCACGCGAACGACGATCCGGATCGGCAGGTCGAAGACATCGAGCGGTTGATTGATCAAGGCGTCGACGGATTGTTGGTGAGCGCGGTATGTCCGCGCGGGCTCACGGAAATTGTTGCGAAGGCCGAGGCGCGTGGGATTGGCGTGGTGTTCGTCGATCGGGGCATAGCGGCGAACGTTCGTCGCACATCCTTCGTCAGCGCGGACGATTATTCTATCGGCCATCTCACCGCGACCTGGTTGGTGGAGTTCCTGAATGGCGAAGGCGCCATTGTGCTGCTCGCCGGAGACAGCGCGGCGACGCCCGCCAGGGAACGGCTGCGCGCCGCAAACGCCGTATTCGCGCGCCATCCCGGATTGCGCGTACTCTCCCGCAAATGGACGGGATGGCGCGCGGAATTGGGACGGCGTGCGACCTCGAACGCCATTGAACGCTGGGGCGATGGAATAGACGGCGTCTGGTGCGACAGCGGCCTGCAAGGCGCGGGGTCGATGCAGGCATTTATCGATGCAGGCCGCCGAGCCGGCGAGATACCCCCGCACACAGGCGGCGATCTCAATCTCGCCTACAAGCTTGCAACCAAGTGGAAGATCCCGCTAGCGGCGGTCGATTTCCCGCCCTCGATGGGCATTAAGGCGCTTGAAATCCTGCTTGGCGCGTTGAGGGGCGCGTGGACCCCGAGTTCTGTCCGGGTCGCCTCGCCGGTGATCGTCACCAAAGGCGCCCGCACCCGTTCCATCCTTCCCGATCGCTGGGCCGAGGATCATGTTCGTTGGGACCTGCCCGACGATCTCGTTTTGGGATCGGGGATCGGACCCGCATACAATCCTCAGGCGTTTCGGATTCACTACCCCGGCAATGTCTATAATCGTTCGGCGGCGCTGGCGAGGGCTCCAGCGTGAGCGTACAGGACACGGCCGGCGTCAGCGCGCTCGCCCTCATTCTGCAGCGCCTTTCCGACGGTCGAGAAACTAGGGTTGCCGCGTTGATTGACGACGAAGGCCTCGCCCGCTCGACCACCTTCGACGTCATCAGGCGGTTGCGGGCGGCAGGTTTCGTTTCTTCCGCTCCGGGCGGCAAAATTCGAGCCGGCGCCAAGCTCGTCGCGCTTGGCTACAGCCGATTTGGGCTGGCCGCGCTGCACGGGCCCGGCGAAGCGGTCGCGCGCTGGTTGCGCGACCATTGCGACGCCACAGTCAGGCTGTCCTGCGCCAATGGCGACGGGCGGCTAACGCTTGCACTGTTTCCCGGCGCAAAGAAAACCTGCGCGCCCGAGCCGACGCACACCTTGAGCCTTCCGATCTGCCGCGAGGATGGCGCCGAGGTCGCGCGGCTCGACGTTACGTGTCCGCGAGCCTCATCGCAGTCGGAGATATCCGAGATTGAAGTGTTGGCGCAGCGTGCGAAACTCACGCTCGAGGCCTACCTCTGCGCTGAGCCGCGAGACCGCGCGAGCAACTAATCTATTAGGGAGAAAGCCATGCAGTTCGGCGCCAGCACCTTCATTTGGTGTTCTCCGTTCTCGAACGAGACCCTGCACCTCATCGATCACGCCAAACAGATCGGCTTCGACATTCTGGAGATCTGCGTCGAGGATCCCGCCACGATCGACAATGCACGAATTGCGGAACGACTCGCGCAGACAGAAATGAAAGCGACGGTCTGCGGCGCCTTTGGTCCTGATCGCGATATCAGTTCGGACGACAGGCGCGTTCGCGCCAACGCCATGGCCTACCTCAAGCGCTGCATCGAAATCTCAGCAGCGCTCGGCTCTCCTAGCGTGGTTGGCCCCATGTATTCCGCCGTGGGCAAGACGAGATTGCTGGACCCTCCGGAACGCGCCGCGCAAGCAAGGTTGGCGGCTGAGGGTCTACGCGAGGCCGCCGACTTCGCCGCCGACCGTGGCGTCAAGCTCGGCCTCGAACCTCTCAACCGCTTCGAGACCGATCTCATGAACACGGTCGACCAAGGTTTGCGCATGCTCGACGAGATCGGCCGTTCCAACGTGGGGCTGCTGCTCGACACGTTCCATATGAACATCGAGGAGAAGGATATTCCCGCAGCGTTGCGTCGCGCCAAAGGCCGCATCGTCGAGTTTCACGCCTGCTCCAGCGATCGCGGCACGCCCGGGGAAGATCACTTGCCCTGGGAGGCGATCGTGCAGGCGCTTCGCGAGGGGAACTATGAAGGGCCGGTGGTGATCGAGGCGTTCACGCCGAAGATCAAGGAGATCGCCCGGGCGGTCGCGATTTGGCGTCCTTTGGCGTCCTTTGGCGGAAAGCGAGGACGCGCTTGCGACGAATGGGTTGCGGCATTTGCGGCGGGTATTTGCGAGCTGATGTTGGTTGAGCGGGAATAAAACCCGCAATTCATACCGCCCCCGTCCGTCATTGCGAGGAGCCCTTGCGACGAAGCAACCCAGGGGGACGTAAAGCGCTGGCCGTTGCGGAAGCGGCCTAGCGGCGGCCCTGCTTCCAACCATGGCGCCTGCGGCTCCTGGGTTGCTTCG
>JAYTRP010000183.1:0-1888 GCA_043746145.1 Hyphomicrobiales bacterium
CGACCTCGGCCGCCGCCACCAGCCGTTCCTTGATGGCGGCATAGTTTTCGAGCGAGCCGTGGCGATCGAGATGGTCGGGCGTAATGTTGATGAGCAGGCCAACGCTTGGCGCCAGCGAGGGCGCAAGATCGATCTGGAACGACGAGCATTCAATCACGTGCACGCAATTATCCGACGGGGGCGGCAGATCGAGAATCGGCGTGCCGATATTGCCGCCGAGCGCGATGTCGCGACCCGCCTCGCGCAGGATATGGGCGATCAGGGCGGTCGTGGTCGACTTGCCGTTTGTGCCCGTGATGGCGATCAGCGGCGCGTCGGGCGCGCGGGCGGCGCGCTCCCGGGCGAATAACTCGATATCGCCAATCACGGGAATACCCGCTGCGCTCGCGCGATCCACCGTCCAGTGCGGCTTGGGGTGCGTAAGCGGAACGCCCGGCGCCAGCACGAGAAATTCAAACTGCGACCAGTCCACAGATGCCAGATCGATAGGCGTAAAGCCCGCCGCGACGGCCTTTTCGCGCGAGGTCTCGCTGTCGTCCCACGCGGCGACCTTGCAGCCCCCGGCGGCGAGCGCGCGTAGCGTCGAAAGGCCCGAACCGCCCAGGCCAAATAGTGCGACGCATCGCCCTCTGAAGGTTTCGACCGGCGTCATGCTCACCTCAGCTTCAAGGTGGCGAGGCCGACCATCGCCAGCACGAACGAGATAATCCAGAAGCGCATGACGATCTGCGGCTCCGACCAACCGAGCTGTTCGAAATGATGATGGATCGGCGCCATTTTGAACACGCGCTTGCCGGTCAGCTTGAACGACGCGACCTGTACGACGACGCTCAACGCCTCCATCACGAACAGGCCGCCGATGATCGCAAGCACGATCTCATGCTTGATGGCGACCGCAATCGCGCCCAATAAGCCGCCAAGCGCGAGCGAGCCGGTGTCACCCATGAAGATCTGCGCGGGCGGCGCATTGAACCAGAGAAAGCCGACGCCGGCCCCGATCAGCGCACCGCAGATCACAATCAAGTCGCCCGCCTGTGGCACATGATTGATCAGGAGATAGTGCGAATAAACCAGGTTTCCCGCGAAGTAAGCGATCAACCCAAGCGTGGCGGCGGCGATCATCACCGGCACGATGGCGAGCCCATCGAGCCCGTCGGTCAGGTTGACGGCGTTGCCGAATGCGACGATCACGAACGGGCCGAAGATCAGGAAGAACCAGCCAAAGTCGAGCACGTAGCCGTTCACCAGCGGCACCGAGAGCGAGGTCGCGCCGAATGCGCCGACCCGCATCATGGCGTAGCAGGCAATCGCTGCAATCACGTACTCGCCCGCGAGCCGCGCGCGCCCGGAAAAGCCGTCGTGCGATTGTTTGGTCACCTTGAGATAGTCGTCGTAGAAGCCGATCACCGCAAAGCCAGCAGTGACGAACAGCACGATCCAGACGTAGGGGCTCGTCAAATTGGCCCACAGCAACGAAGAAACAAACAAGCCAAACAGGATCATGAGCCCGCCCATCGTCGGCGTGCCCTTCTTGGTCAACAAATGCGAGGCGGGACCGTCGGTGCGGATCGGCTGTCCCTTGCCCTGCTTGAGGCGCAAAGCCGAGATGATCGAGGGCCCAAAGAAGAACACGAGGAACAGACCCGTCGCCGCCGCGCCGAGTGTACGAAACGTGAGATAGCGGAACAGATGGAACAGGCCGAAGTCATGGCCGAAATTTGCCAACCATGTCAGCATGTAACACCTTTTTCTCCGCGACGAGACTGAATGTCGCTGTCCCGCCGCGCGGACGAGTATCGTTGTCGAAGCGCTGCAACCAGTGGTTCCATGCGGCTGCCGTGCGAACCTTTGATCATCAGCACGTCGCCGGCGCGTGGCGCCGCGAGCA
>JAYTRP010000184.1:0-1882 GCA_043746145.1 Hyphomicrobiales bacterium
GTCTATAACGCCAGCGGATGGGGCGGCTTCACGCCCCTCCCACTCGCGGTCGACCGTCACCGTGACGTGGTTGATCCGCTCGAAGAGGCCGGCGTCACGCCAAGCGTGGAAATGTTGTTGGACTGTGCTGTGCGGCGGGTATTTCTCGGGCAACGCGCGCCATTGGCAACCGGTCCGAAGCACGAAGATAACGGCTTCCAACAGGAGCCGCATCGCCCATTTTCGCGGCCTTCCCGTCGTTTTGGCGAGAGGGAAGAGATGAACAATGTGCGCCCATGCTTCGTCCGAAACGCAGGGCTGACGAAAGGCGGAAAGGGGCGTAGACTCGGTTTGGACGGCGGCGTTCGGCACGTGAGGAGACTCCCGGCAAGGACTCTCTAGATTTAGTGCGAGCGCCGTCGTCTCCAAACTCGCGGAAGAACCGCCCGGAGTTTCGATTCAACCTCTAAGACATCCTGAACCTGCAACGCAAGGCTCAGAAGCCGCGCCGCATATCCGTGTGGCCCGTCGCAAGCCACACACGAACGCCGGTCGGAATGGGGATCACCGCGATCTCCGCCCGTCGCTCAGCGTACGCAGCGCCATCGCCGATGTCGCTTCGTCTATCGCGACCGTAATCAGCATCCGTGCGCCGCTGGCGAAATCGATCTCGATCGCGTCGGGATCGCGTGGTGCGCCCAATTCCGGCGCCGAGAGTGGCTCCGCCGCGATGGTCACCGGCGCAAATCCGGCCTGCGGTCGCGGCGCTTCTTGCTGCGCTCGAAACGCGCGCCGCCATTCGTGCAACTGCCACCGCGAGATCCCATGCCGGCGCGCCGTCGCCGCAACCTGGCGAGGCGATTGAAAGCTCTCAACGACAATCTTGAGCTTCTCGTCCTTAGACCAGCGACGCCGCCGACCGGTCTCGACAATCTCCAAGCGTTCAACCCGCTGACTGTGCTTATGGACGTCCATACACACTGACTTCTACGAATCCCGCACTCCCGGAAAGGCAGCCGCTCTCGTAGGGATACGATGGGACGTGTTGGCGACGGATCACGGCCACGAGCGATGGTTCCTGACCAAACGTAGAATTCGATCGTGTTTGCTTATACGTCCCAAGCGCGAATTCCACTCATTCTAACATCTGGCCCTCCGGCGGCGAAATGCCCTCATGCTCAATGACCCTCTGCAAAGCGACTTCTAAAATCTCCCGGCAGTGACCCGAGGCGCTGTAGAGGAGCGCGTGGACCGTGGCGTCGGCGGCATTGAGGCTTTCACAGTCGAGGCTATACTGTTCGAAATTCGTCAGGCGTGTAAGCAGATTGGCCAAGTGGCTCGGGCACTCGCATTTTACATCCGTTGGTAAACGGCTGAGCACCATCAGGTAGCCTTCACTGAAGCGGGGCGGTTTGACAGGCTGGATAAGCTGCCGTGTTAACGCGGTCGACGACCGAACGCCCGCTGAGAGGCCAAGTTCGCAGATCCGCGCGATTTGCGAAGGATCGACAGGATCGGATAGAGCGATAATATTTGCCTGATCGAGCCGCGCCAACGTCTTGGTGCTCGCGAATGTGTAAACCACTACAACAGCACGAGCGCTGGTCACGGAATGCACCTTGCGAATGTTGGCGACAAGTTCAGGTTTAAGGTCAGGAGCTTCGATCACGAGCGCATCGACCGTCGCCACGCCCTCACTTTCTAACCTATCCAAAGACGCGAATGAGCCGACCACTTGAATATCGGCTCGCCCGGCCCACGCTTCAGTCAGAATGGAAGGGAGATGGGTTCCCACCACAATCACGCGCCAAGCTTGGTTCGCGGTTGGAGGCAGAGGCGCCTTCCCTCGCAAACGAGCTCCAATTTGCTGATTGCTAAGCGCCGCGATTGTGCCGATGGCTTG
>JAYTRP010000185.1:0-6069 GCA_043746145.1 Hyphomicrobiales bacterium
CTCGGCTTGCCCAAACAATGCGCTTCCCTCTTCGCCCATTGGGCGTCAGTCAGTACGAACCGTTCCATTCCAAGCTTGAATCACGATAAGCCCACAATAGGAATCGCATTTCTCAACAGACCCTAAGAAGCGCAACGACCATATTTGGCCTTGCGTTTGAAAACAGCCACGGCGACAGTCGTTGGAGACTCAGTGGAACCCTGCCCGCCCCGCAAAGCCAACCCCATGCAATCACTCGCGGTCAAAATACTATGTATTTCAGTCAGTTAACGTTGGTGGCGGACGCAGTCCCTGCAAACCGGTCTCCGCGTCGGGAAATTCCCATAAAGTGGAAAAACACGCAAAACTCTCCCGGAATTTCGCGCGTTGACGCCCTTCAAGGCGGGAATACCTTCATAAGTATTTAGAATATCGATAGAATTCTTGTCGCCCGCTCTTTATAAAAGCAAAATGCTACATGGGAATTTGGATTGTCAGCTATGGGAATTCGGAGGCATATTTAGGTCTCGAAAACCGGCAGCCGCACGATAGCCTGGGACGCGTACCTTCGATAGATCGCTATAATGCGTTTGTTTCTCATATTTCGATTACAGCGGATTTTTTCAATTAAGTGATTACTCAACATAAGGCTCTTGCGTCACCAAGGCCGAGCGCGCCAAATCGCCGCGGCGCGTTAAGCTGTGTGTTGGCGCGCGACCGATAGGTCCAAAAATTAAGCGCGTGATACGGCTTTTCACTTTGTAGCGTTTGCGGATTGGTCTGGCTTGGTCAACGCAGTTCATAGGCTCCCTCACCGCGTTTCGCTTGCGCAAGTCGCCGTCACCAAAGTCACCTGACCCCTGTGGCGGGAGGGTGGCGGAGCCCAGAAGCCTTCAGGGGTCGCGGGCGACGTTCGGACGTCGAAATGATTTCTTGCGGAAGTCTTGTGTTTATCGTAGCGGAATTTTGGTCCGCTGTTCAGGGGTCGCGATCCCTTCGGCGAGGTGGCTGTACGCGAGAAGCGAGGCCCAGGCACATATCGGGGACCAGCCCCAACTGCTCGCTCTAAGAACAAGGAGGTTCGCGG
Organism: Hyphomicrobiales bacterium; assembly: GCA_043746145.1. Lineage (GTDB taxonomy): Bacteria > Pseudomonadota > Alphaproteobacteria > Rhizobiales > Beijerinckiaceae > Roseiarcus. The sequence continues at coordinate 1,067 of JAYTRP010000185.1, forward strand.
AGCGACGATGCCATTCGCGTCGTCGTTTGTCGATCCTCAGCGAGGTCTGCAAGTCGACGCTAACCTATGCAGGAGCTCGACAATGGACAATTCGAAACGCTCATCGCAAACGTTAGAAGGCACCGCACCCCTCGAAGAGACGTCGTCGGCGGGTTCGAAGCGCGAGACGAGCAAATCGCCGCCTCAAGAGGGTGGCGGCGGCGTCCCCCGCGCCGGAAATGACAAGCAGGCCTCGCAGACCGACAGCGAGAGGTCATACAGGGTCGGCTATGGCAAGCCGCCGGCTGAGACGCGCTTTTACAAGGGCCACCCCGGTTACAAACGCCGCAAACGTCCGCCCGCTTTGGCGATGGATTTTCGCCAAGAAGTTGTCGAACAGCTCAACGAGCGGGTGACTGTCACGGAAAACGGGACGCGCCGCAGGATAACCGTTGCGGAAGTCATCGTGCGAAAATTCGGGAAGTTGATCGGCAGGGGCGACGCGAAGGCGCGCGCCCAACTCATGCAAATGTTGAAATGGGCCGACCGCGCCTCGGACGGCAAATTGAAGGAGCCCGTGCAAGAGAGAAGGGATTTTCAGACCATTATGCAGGACTTTTGTACCGACATGCAAAAGGAACGGTATCTGATGTCCTGCGATTTGCAGGAAGACAAGACCCTATTGCCGAAACTCGAAGCGGTGATAACGGGAAAAGGAAACGGGCTCTACGCCCTTTGCTTCCTCGTCCTCATTTCGATGAGCATGAAAATTTCCGCGCTACGAAAATTCCTGCACATCGGTGCGGCGTCGGGACGTGGTGCGGATGACAAGCACGTCGCCCCGTTAGATCCGACTCTGAAATCTCGTTAAACGCCTATGCTCAAGCGACGCCTTCAATCACGGTTGGAGGGTCGCTTGAGCGTGCGGCGGCCCCTTCAACTTTTGAAGCGGGTTATCGTTGTTAAGCCATGGAGCGAGGGGATATCTGCTGTGGCGGCTCGGATCAAATGCAATGAACCATCGTTCACATTTTTCGGTTGATCGCTAACGTTCACATTTTCAGCAATTACGCTTTTTCGTATATTCCTCATAAGTGTACGGTTTCGGTATTTGCTCGTGGAGCAGCGCAGGCTGCTTCACGCTCTCGCGTGATCACAGACAAGAGGCGCGTCCATGAAAAGCTCTTCGAATTCAACAAAGGCCCCCATGTCCGCCGACAGCGAGTGGGCAAAGGCGGCGCTGGAATTCTTCGACGGGATTATTCCCAAGGATGAGCCTTGGGACGTAGACGGGCAAGACACTGACGGGAACCCTACGACCATCCGGGTGCCGGCGCCCGTGAGCGCAATCTTTTTGGATGCTCTCGCGAAGACGGCCGAGGGCCAAGCGGTGGCGCTGGTTTTGCTGGACGCGGAGGTGACCACGCAGCAGACCGCCAAGATCTTGAAGGTGTCGCGTCCGTTCGTAGTTTCCCTGGTGAAAAATGGTGAATTGCCTTCGCGGCAGGTCGGCAACCGTCATCGGCTTCCGCTGAAAGACGTGCTCGACTACAAAGCCGCCAACGCAGCAAAGCGTCGAGCCCGGCCATGAAATGGGTTTCCAACCCTTGAGCGCTCTCTGTCGGCGCCCAACCCAACCTAACGTCGTCTTTTCGTACTTTTAGGGGTTGTTTGACGCGCTTTTTTCGCCTCATGACTTGATTGTGGTAGAGACTGAATATAATTTGATGAGGTCCGTCGTTCAGGGTTTGCGAACCCTTCGGCGAGCGGTTATCCGCAGGAAAATCGGAAGCCCAGCCAAACTTGGAGCGGTTCGCCGCTCCAACCGATCGCTCTAAGAACAAGGAGGTTCGCGGAGCGACGATGCAATATGCGTCGTCGTTTGCTGAACCTCGCGGTGAGGTCCTTTCGTCGACGCTAACCCTTTGAGGAGCAAGACGATGGAAACTTCAGATAAAAATACCGAAAAATCGAAATCGAACAGATCGGATCCCCAGTCGGTTCCGCTTGAAGCTCGCGTCGGGGTTGACGAGCCGCCGCGTCGTCACGAGCGCGAGGATACGCAATACGGGGCCGATGGCGAAGAAGGCGAAGCTAGCGGCAAACCGCACCAAGCCGATCTCGTCGAGCCGGCGCTCGACACCCGCACGAGAAAGAAGCGCCCTCGTCCTAAGCGCAGCCAATCGCCGCCCTCCAGAGCACAGGATATTCTCCAACTGATCCTGGATGGTTTGAGCGCGTCGGTGAATGTCACCGAGAATGGCGCTTCCCGCAAAATGCCTATCGGAAAGGTCGGCGCGCGCGCCTTGGTGCAGGCTGTCGTGAAAAGCGATCCGGTGGCGTTCGCTCAGCTCCTTCAGGTTCTTCGCTCACTCGAACGTTCTGACCGAGACAAGCCTAATTTGGACGCCCAGACTGCGAGAAAGAACTTCAAGGAGATCATGCTCGATTTCAGGCGCGATATGCGCGAGGAGGCCTATCAAGCGCTGCACGACGAAACGGGCGAAACTGCTTTCTCCGACGAAGAGCTGTCGGAAAAATGCCGCGAGGCGCTTGCGCAAAAGCACCCGAAGTTTGCGGATCCTGCAATGACGATGAGCATGATGTATCTCATGTCCCTTAGCCTTTCGGATCTGGATTCTTTCGACAGTTGGGTCCGTAATCTGACTTTCCCGACCGTCGACGGTGTTGATGCGTTGCGCTAGCGCCATGCTGCGGCCGAAGTCGTTCGCACACGGGGAAACCTTGGATGGTAAGGTCTCGGTTGAAGAACTCGTGCCACGGCATTTCCGCGATTGATGAAAGAAAGTAGGGCTCGCCATATCAATCGTTGGCGCGCCGGTTATCGAAATGAAAACTGCAGACGTCGGCATGTCGATTTTCGACCGATTGTAGGTCTTGGCCGCCGAGGTTCATTGGCGGCGTCAAGCCAGACAACATCCTCAGTCTCATAGGCCTCCGAACGAACCCTCGCAGACCAATCCCCTTGTGATCTTTCTGCCGCTGGAGAAAATAATGCTGAAACAGACTCGTAGACCGAAAATCCAAACCGTCGCCTTGACCGACCAGCTTAAGGCGCGCAACCGCCAGCGCCGGGAAGCGCATGCCGAACTTAAGGCTGCGACGAGTGCGCGCGAGCGTTTGCGGAACGACCTTACGCCGCCGCTCACGCTGATCGAGTTGCCCCTCGAGGCGCTGCGTGCCCCGGCCCGGAAGGTTCGCGCGCTCGACGAGGCGCACGTGCTTGAGATCGCTCGCGCGATTTCCAGCCTCGGCTTTTGTAGCCCGATCCTTCTTGGCAAAGACAACGTCGTGCTCGACGGTCAGAGTCGGGTGGAAGCGGCGCGCCATCTCGGCCTTGCGCGGATTTCCGCCATACGCGTCGATCACCTCACAGAGAGCGAGCAGCGACTGCTTGGTCTCGCAGTGAACCGCCTCGGTGAGAAGGGCGGCTGGGATCTCGACGAATTGAAAGTCGAACTCCAGGAACTGATAGTCGCGGATGAGCCCATCGAAGTCAGCGGCTTTACTCTCGACGAGATCGATCAAGTCGTCCTCGACGGCGAGCCCACGGCCATCGAAGCGGGCCCGCTCGCGCCGCCTGCCGGCGGCGCCACAGCGGTCGCGCGGCTCGACGACGTGTTCTTGCTCGGGCGCCACAAGCTCATGTGCGGCGACGCCACCGACCCGCAGGTGTGGCGCCGGCTCATGGAATCCGCCGAACCGGCGCGGTTGCTGCTCAGCGACGAGCCCTACAACGTGAAAATCAAGGGCCACGTCTCCGGCTTGGGTCACCGCGAGTTCGCAATGGCCTCGGGCGAAATGTCCGACCTTGAGTTCGCCGCCTTCAACGAGAAATGGATCGGCAGCGCGCTGCCCTGGCTCTGCGAGGGCGGCGTGCTCGGCACGTTTATCGACTGGCGCGGGTATCCCACGGTCCATGCGGCCGCCGTCAAAGCCGGCCTTACTGCCCTCAACCTCATCGTCTGGGGCAAGACGAACGCGGGCATGGGCTCACTCTATCGCTCGCAGCACGAACTGTTGCCGCTGTTCAAGAAAGGGAGCGCGCCGCACGTCAACAATATCGATCTAGGCAAGCGCGGCCGTTGGCGCTCGAACCTCTGGACCTATCCCGGCGCCTCTTCGATGGGCTCGGACGCGCGCCGCGGCCTGCAGGATCATCCGACCGTCAAACCGATCGAAATGCTCATGGACGCTCTCCTCGACCTGACGAACCGCGACGACCTCGTCCTCGATCCTTTCCTGGGTTCGGGGTCGACGTTGATGGCGTGCGAAAAGACCGGGCGTGTCTGCCGTGGTCTCGAACTCGATCCCCTCTACGTCGACGTCATCATCCGCCGGTTCGAAGCGGCGACGGGCGTTGCGGTGCTGCTGGAGGAGACGGGCGAGCGATTCGTCGATCTCGCGGCGCGTCGGGTGCTGCAGCAGCCCGTAGAGCCCGCAGGCGACGAACGGGGTGTCGAGGCGCTCGACCGTCGCGGCGCCGCGCCTGCGCCGCCCAGCGGGGCCGCCGACGTCGCCGACGTCGGTGAGTAAGTCGATGCGCGACGCGGCCTCAAGTCTCGCAAGCGGCAGGCGCCGCCAAAGCCAAGCCTACGCCGCCATGGCGCAGCCCTCGCCGCTCAGCGCGTGCCTTTGGGGCGCCGCTCTGAAAACGCGCTTCTTCCCGGCGCCACAGCGGCGATCTCTTGAAACGCCAAGCCTTACCTAGCCACCTCAACACAAAGCTCACCTCTAGGAGAAAACAAATGAAAGAATACGGCATACGCCAAGCCAAAGCGCACCTGTCAGAGATCGCCCGCGCCGCCGCGGCGGGGATCTGCACCATCGTTACCGACAACCACAAGCCGGTCGCGATGATCGGACCGCTGCCGGCGGTCGGCACCGTCGAAGCGGACGTGCCCACGGCTTCCGCAACGCCCACGGACCAACTCTCCGACGCCGCAGCGTTTTGCGATGCGCTCCTCGGAGCGCCCTATCCCCTCAACCTCACTTTCTGATAA
>JAYTRP010000186.1:0-6046 GCA_043746145.1 Hyphomicrobiales bacterium
CCGCGAATATGGGCTTTGGGCCGTTGCGGGTGATCAACGAGGATCGCGTCGCGGGAGGCGGCGGCTTTCCCACCCATCCGCATCGCGACATGGAGATCATTTCCTACGTGCTCGAAGGCGGCCTCGCGCATCGCGACAGCTTAGGCCACGCTTCGGTGATCCGGCCGGGCGACGTTCAGCGCATGTCGGCGGGGACGGGCGTCCGCCACAGCGAGTTCAACGACAGCGAACACGACCCGGTGCATTTCCTGCAAATCTGGATCGTGCCGGAGGCGATGGGCATGGCGCCGAGCTATGAGGAAAAGACCTTCGCCGAACCTGACAAGTCCGGTCAGTTGCGTCTGATTGGATCGCGCGACGGCCGGCTCGGATCGATCACGATTCATCAAGACGTGGATCTCTTCTCGGCGAATATGAGCCAAGGCGAAGCCGTGACCCACAAGCTGGCGGCCGGTCGCGGCGCTTGGGTGCAGATCGTGCGCGGCGAAGCGACGATCAACGGAGAAGAGATGCGCACCGGCGATGGTGCGTCTATAGAAAGCGTCGAAGCGCTGCGGCTCGAAAGCCGGGGCGATGTCGAGGCGCTCGTGTTCGACTTGGCGCTCGCTTGACTGACTTGGCGCTCGCTTGACTGACTTGGCGCTCGCTTGACTGACTTGGCGCTCGCTTGACTGACTTGGCGCTCGCCTGACTGACTTGGCGCTCGCTTGACTGACTTGGCGCTCGCTTGACTGACTTGGCGCTCGCTTGACTGACTTGGCGCTCGCCGCCTGATCTTTAACGGAGAAAAATATGACCAAGGTTCTCGTGCTTTATTATTCCACCTACGGCCACATCGAGACGATGGCTGGCGCCGTCGCTGAAGGCGCTCGCGAAGCGGGAGCGGAAGTCACGATCAAGCGGGTTCCCGAGCTGGTCCCCGATGAGGTCGCCAAGGCGTCGCACTTCAAGATGAATCAGGCCGCCCCGATCGCGACGGTCGACGAATTGCCCGATTACGATGCGATCATCATTGGCACGCCGACGCGCTTTGGCAACATGGCCGCGCAGATGAAGAACTTCCTGGATCAGACCGGCGGTCTTTGGTTCACCGGCAAGCTGGTTGGTAAGGTCGGCAGCGTATTCGTGTCGACCGCGAGCCAGCATGGCGGGCAGGAGAGCACGATCCTCTCGACGCAGATCGTTTTGCTGCATCAGGGCATGGTGATCGTCGGCTTGCCCTACTCGTTCCAGGGCCAGATGAAACTCGACGAGATCACCGGCGGCTCGCCCTACGGCGCGACGACGATCGCGGCCGGCGATGGCTCCCGCCAGCCGTCGGAGAACGAACTGGCCGGCGCTCGCTTCCAGGGTAAACACGTAGCGTCAATCGCCGCCAAGCTCGCGAGCTAATCGAAATACTGAGCGGGCAGGCGGAGACGCCTTGCCCGTTAACTCGCGAGCCATTCCGCTTCTCGCCAACGCCTGAGGCGGTCGCGCGCCCACAGCCGCGCCTTAAATCCGATTGGTCGGCGCGGGACTTCCGCCCCGCCCGAACCCAGGAAGACCCGGCCGAACTTCGCCATCACGTTCGCTGGCGCAAACTCCGCCACGCGCGCGCGCCAGAAGCCGTCGCCGGGCTTGGGCGTCCATTCCGTCAACAGCCGCGCTAGGTCCGCCCTCGTGCGATAGCGGCAGGCGGGATCGGCGACGAGTTCGAGATGATTGCGGTCGCGTCCGCCCTCCCACACGAATACCGGCTTATCGCGCGACAGGAACTCGGCAATAGCGAGGCCAAAGGTTTCCCCGACGCGCCGTCCATTGAGACCGGCGTCGCAGGCGTCGATGAAATCGGCGATGCCACTGCGATGCGCGACCGCAGGTAGGTGGACGATGCGCGGATGATCGGAAAAGCGGTTGGTGTTGAGCAGCAGCAGCCAGAGGTTCGCTCGGCTTTGCAGCGCCGCCTCGATTGCGCCCGGCAGGAACGGAATGTCGAACGTACCGCCGCCGCCGTGCCTGCCGACAACGAAGGCGTCGCTGGGAATCCCGATCTCGCCGCGCAAAGCTCGTCCACTCGAGGGAAGGTCGACGATGTGCGGGACGCTCGCGCAAACACCGCCGCTCATCTCGCGAGCGAGCCAGTCCGAGATATAGGCATAGGAATCGCCATGCGGCCGGTGGAAGCGGAACACCTCATGCACCGCGGTCCGGCTCGCGCGCACCACGCGAGCATCCTTTCCTCTGGTCTTCAGAAAATACGCTAGATCGATTCGCTCACGCGCGATCAACCGCTGCATTTCCTGTTCGTCCCCATAGGGGAAGGTTGGAAACTCGGCCGCGAAGCGCTCGACCGTAGCGGGGTTGGGCGGATCGCGGACGTCGTGCAGCACGACGGGATCCACGCCCAGCAGCGCCCGTGCATGAAAGGCATAGTCGAATAGCGCGACGGCGACGCCCCGCTCGTTCAGGTGGCCCCCGTCGAAGCTCACCCGCAAGCTAGTCGTCTCAATCGAACTCGCCAAAGGTCACTCGCAATTCGCGCTTAAGCACCTTGCCGATCGCGCTGCGCGGCAGCGAATCAATCAGGCGCACCGTCGCGATCCGCTGCATCTTGCCGACGCGAGCGTTGACCCAGGCCTTCAGCGCTTCAGCGCCGAGCGCGACCCCAGGCTTCAGTTGGACGAAGGCGACCGGCGTCTCGCCCCAGGCGCGCGAGGGCACGCCGACCACCGCCGCCTCGAACACGTCGGGATGCGTCGCGATGACGGCCTCGATGTCGCTGGGGTAGACGTTGAAGCCGCCCGAAATGATCATGTCCTTGCGACGATCGAGCAGGGTCAGAAACCCATCCGCGTCGAAGCGGCCGACATCGCCGGTGCGGATGTAGCGTCGCCCTTCAGCGTCATACCATTCGGCGTCGCGCGTCTTTTCGGGCGCGTCGCGATAGCCGAGCATCATCGCGGGCGACCGCCCGACCGCCTCGCCGATTTCGCCGGAGCCAAGCTCGCGGCCTTCCTCGTCGATCAGCCTGACGTCGTGCCCCTCGGCGGGGCGCCCAACCGTGTGCAGCTTGTCGGGAAACTCATGCGCCAGCAGCATGCAAGTGCCCCCGCCTTCGGTCATGCCGTAATATTCGACCAGACCGCCCGGCCAGCGCGCGAGCACATCGCGCTTGAGCGCGGCGCCGAAGGGGGCGCTGGTCGAGAATTTCATGTGAAAGGCGCTGAGGTCGTAGCGGTCGAAATCGGGCAGCGACATGATGCGGCTATACTGCACCGGCACCAACATGGCGTGCGTCGCGCGCTCCTGCTGAGCCAGTTCGAGAAACCGACGCGCATCGAACTTTTTCATGAGGACGAGGCGGCCGCCGCCGGCTAGCGCGGGAAACAGGCTCGCCAGCGTGGTGTTGGAATAGAGCGGCGTCGAAACCAGCGAGACCGCATCGGGTCCATAGCCGAACACGAAACGGCGGCGCACGTGCGCCCAGCGCATCGAATGGGGTTGGTCGATCCCTTTGGGCGCGCCGGTGGTGCCCGAGGAATAGATCGTGTTGAAGGTCCAGTCCGGCGCGATCTCGACGTGCGCTGGCCGGGCGCCTTGGGGTGCGAGCCAGCGCGAAAACGGTTCGCTGCCGGGCAAGTCGTCGAGCATGACGCGGGGCGGCGTCGTCTCGGGTAGCCCCATTGCAGCATCGGCGTCGACGAACAGCCGCTTGGCCCCGCAGTCAGCGAGCATGATCGCGAGGCTCTGCGCGGTCGAGGACGGGGCGAGCGGCGCCACCACGATCCCTGAACGCAGCGCGCCTAGAAACACCGTGAGATACTCGACGCTCGCGGATGCGCAGATGGCGATCGTCTCACGCGGTTTAACGCCGTCGCGTTCGAGCGCCGCCGCGACCTGGTCCATCATGGCGTCGAGTTCGCGGTAGGTCAGCGACCGCAATTCGTCCTGAACGGCGCGACGGTCCGGAGCCTCGCGAGCGGTGTCGGCGACCATGCGTCCGATAGCAATAAAATCGTCGGGCTCTTCCGGAGTCACGATATCCTCCCACCGGGCGCCGCTCGGCTATCGCGGTTCTTGGCTGGCAATTGTGGCAGAAAAACCACTAGCTCCCCATTTCGCCACAATCTCGTGGCGAAACCCCTAGGCCCGCTCACTCCAGCGCTATATCTTGCTAGGTATAGCGAACGATATTCCGGGCACTGGAGCGACGATGAGAATCAGCAGACTGGCACTCCTTGTCAACACGTCTTTGTTCGCGTTGACATCCGCCGGTTATGCGGCGGATCTCCCGACCAAGAAGGACGCAGCGCCCGTAACGCCTGTCTCGGCCTGCGCAAGCGTGCAGGATTTCTTCGTCACCGCCTGCCCGCTCACCTATAAAGGCATCACGCTCTACGGCACGATCGACGTTGGCGCAGGCTACCAAACGCATACAGCGCCGTTCAACGGCGACTCTCTCTTCGGGGTGCCCGACTTCATTCAGAAGATGAACCGGGGCCCCTCCGGCGTGTTCGCGCCGAACGGCCTCAGTCAATCCGTAATTGGCGTCAAAGCAAAAGAAGAGTTCGCGCCGGGTTGGTCGTTCGTCGGCACGTTGGAGGCGGGCTTCGATCCCTATTCGCTGCGACTAGCAAACGGCCCCCGCTCGATCCACGACAACACCAACGTCTTGCCGATTAACCAAAGCGCCTGGGGCGATTCGAGCCGCGCCGGCCAATTCGACGAATCGCAAGGCTTTGTCGGCGTCAGCAACTCGACTTTCGGCACGCTGCTGGCTGGACGCGTGAACTCGCTGACGTTGGACGGCGTCAACGCCTACGACCCCATGGGCGGCTCCTACGCTTTTTCGCCGATCGGATTTTCGGGCACGACCGCGGGAGCCGGCGACACGGAAAACGCACGCTACGACGGCTTCAAATATCGTGTCGAAGCGGGCAAGTTCAGGTTCGGCGCGCTCGCCCAGGTCGGCGGCTACGAACAGGGCAATTCTTCGGCGGCCGCTTATGAGGTGCAGGCAGGCGGTGATTTCTACGGCTTGTCGCTCGACGCCATCTTTACCCAGGTCAAGGACGCCGAAGCGTTGGCGCCGTACTCGAGCGCGCCGCCCGTCGGCGTTCCCGCCGGCGCGTTGAAAATGACGCAGTCTAACGACACCAGCCTGATGCTGCTCGCGAAATATACATGGGGCGGCCTCAAGGTCTACGGGGGTTTCGAAGACATTGTGCAACGCAACCCCAGCGACGCCAATGGCGCCACCGCGACCAAAAACGGCGGCGAGTTGTCCACGCTCGGCAACTTTGTCGGCGTCGTGCAGAAATTGCCCTACACCATACCCAAGACGCTGCAGGTGTACTGGACCGGCGCCCGCTACTCGATCACGCCAGACGTCGATATCGCCGGCGCCTACTATCGCTACCACCAATTAAACTACAGCGGGGCAAGTTGCGCTGGCAAGTTCACAACCGTCGGCTCTTGCGACGGCGTAATGAACGCGCTCTCGGCGCTGTTGGATTGGCGCTTCGCCAAGAAGTTCGACGTCTACGCCGGCGTCATGTTCTCCGAAGTGAACAACGGGTTGGCGAACGGCTATCTCGCGCATCAGAACATCGATCCGACAGTGGGCCTGAGGTTCCGGTTTTAACCGCGCACGCGCTCTGCCCCACCCTTCGCGCAGACCTCATTTTGGTCGCGCTAGAAGACTCAAGCGAACCCTGTCCGGTGCACAGGCAGGGGAGCCGTTCCGAGCGCGACGGCTCGCCGTTCGCCGCTAAATCCCGCAGTTCGACGTCCACGTTTTAATATACCCGCACGGTCGATTGGTTTGAACTCCCTGACCGGCCGCCCTCAATTAACGGCAATCGGCTCAGCGTCGCAGGGAATGCCCTTCGCTGACAAATTCCACGCCTCGCATTCGTCAGACTTGTCTTGGATTCGGCTTGCGGCGGGAACGGGTGCGTTTCGGGCGAACCTTATGCAAGGGCGCGCCGCAATATCCACGTTCGCGGGACGCCATAACCGGAATGTTGCATGAACGCCACACACGCGCGCTGAAACAACTCCG
>JAYTRP010000187.1:0-1866 GCA_043746145.1 Hyphomicrobiales bacterium
CAAGGACCGCGACGCGATCATCATCCACTCGATTCCCTATCAGTTGAACAAGGCGGCGCTGGTCGAGCGCATCGCCGAACTGGTGCGTGAAAAGCGGATCGAGGGCATCAGCGACCTGCGCGACGAGAGCGACCGCGACGGCATGCGGATGGTGATCGAACTCAAACGCGACGCGGTTTCCGACGTGGTGCTCAACCAGCTTTATCGCTTTACGGCGCTGCAATCGAGCTTTGGCGCCAATATGGTGGCGCTCAACGGCGGTCGGCCCGAGCTGATGACCCTGCGCGACATGCTGGGCGCGTTCGTCGAATTCCGCGAAACCGTGGTGACGCGACGCACCAAATATCTGCTCAACAAGGCGCGCGACACCGCGCATCTGCAAGTGGGCCTGGCGATCGCGGTCGCCAATATCGACGAAGTGATCCGCCTGATCCGCACCTCGCCCGATCAGGGCGCGGCGCGCGAGGCGTTGATGGCGCGCGATTGGCCCGCCTATGACATGGCGCCGCTGGTGGCTTTGATCGCCGACCCCCGCCACAGGCTGACGGAAGCGGGCACGATAAAGCTGTCGGAGACGCAGGCGCGCGCGATCCTGGAACTGCGCCTCGCCCGCCTCACCGCGCTGGGCCGCGACGAAATCGCCGAGGCGCTCAACAAGCTCAGCGTCGAGATCGCCGAATATCTGGAGATTCTCGCATCGCGCGAGCGCGTGCAGCAGATCGTACGCGACGAGATGCTGGCGGTGAAAGCCGCGTTCGCCGACAAGCGCCGCACCGAGATCGTCGAGTCGGAAGCCGACATGGACGACGAAGACTTGATCCAGCGCGAGGATATGGTCGTGCTGGTCAGCCACGCGGGCTATATCAAGCGCGTGCCGCTCTCGACCTATCGGGCGCAAAGGCGCGGCGGCAAGGGTCGCTCCGGCATGGCGACGCGCGAGGAGGATTTCGTCGCGCGGCTGTTCGTGGCGTCGACCCATACGCCGGTGCTGTTCTTCTCCTCCAAGGGTCAGGTCTATAAGGAAAAAGTCTGGCGACTGCCGCTCGCCGCCCCGCAGGCGCGCGGCAAGGCTCTCGTCAACATGCTGCCGCTGGAGCAGGGCGAGCGCATCACCACCATCATGCCGTTGCCTGAGGACGAGACGACGTGGAGCGGCCTGGACGTGATGTTCGCCACCACGCGCGGCTCGGTGCGGCGCAACAAGCTGTCGGACTTTTCTCAGGTCAACCGGGCGGGCAAGATCGCCATGAAGCTCGACGAGGGCGAGGGCATCGTCGACGTCGCGACCTGCTCGGAAAACGACGACGTGCTGCTGACGACCGCGCAAGGCCAATGCATCCGCTTCGCGGTTGACGAGGTGCGGGTGTTTAAGGGCCGCGATTCGATGGGCGTGCGCGGCGTGACGCTGGAGAAGGGCGACAGCGTCATCTCGCAGGCGATTCTGCGCCGCTTCGAGGCGAGCGCGGAAGAGCGCGCGGGCTATCTCAAGATGAGCCGGGCTATGCGTGGTGAGGCCACGAACGAAGGCGAGACCGAGGAGGGGGTCGTCGGCGGTGCGCTGCCCACGCCCCGCTACACGGAAATGTCTTCGGCCGAGCAGTTCGTGCTGACGCTGTCGCAGAACGGCTACGGCAAGCGCACCTCGTCGTTTGAATATCGGCTGACTGGGCGCGGCGGCAAAGGCATCGTTGCGATGTCGGTCAATGCGCGCAACGGCGAGCTGATCGCGTCTTTCCCCGTGGAGGAGAGCGACGAGGTGATGCTGGTGACGGACGGCGGGCAATTGATCCGCTGCCCGGTCAACGGCATCCGCATCGCCGGGCGCGGCGCGCAGGGGGTGATCGTGTTCGACACGGCTGTTGGCGA
>JAYTRP010000188.1:0-1865 GCA_043746145.1 Hyphomicrobiales bacterium
ACCGTATCCGCTGTGAGCGTCGCAAGCGCGCTTACTATGACAAGCCTGGCGAACGCCGGCGTTTCCGACGGGCTGGTCGTTGTGGCGGGTATTGTCGTCGGACTCGGCTTTGGCGCGCTCGTGGGCTTGTTCAACGGCGCCTGCATTTCCCGGCTTGGAATTAGCCCCTTCATTGTCACGCTGGGCAGCCTGAACATTTGCATGGGACTTGCCACCACGATGTCGGGTGGGCGCCCCGTCTTCAACGTGCCCGACGTTTTCAGCCAATGGCTCTACAATGGCGCTTTTATTCCAGGGGTCTCTATTCCGCTGGCGCTGGCGATCGCCGTGTGTCTTTTCCTGTATTTTTTGCTCGACCACACGAAATTCGGCCGCTCGCTTTATTTGATTGGCGCTAATCCGCGCGCGGCGTATCTCGCGGGCTTGCCAAGCCAGCGCTATCTCGTGCTCGCCTATGTCGCCTGCTCATTGCTGGCGGCGTTTGGCTCGCTCATGCTGACGGCGCGGACGGGTTCGGGCGAACCCAACCTTGGCGGCAGCCTGATGCTGGAAAGCATTGCTGCGGCTGTGATTGGCGGGGTCAGCCTCCAGGGAGGTGTGGGCGGCGTCATCCCTGTGATCCTGGGAACGTTGTTCGTCACCATGCTTTCGAATGCAATGGATCTGCTCGAGGTTGGCGGCTATGTACAGCAGATCTTGCTAGGTTGTGTGATCATCGGAGCGATTTTCCTGGATCGTATCCGAGTGACTCATACATGAGCGCAAATCGATGATTGACGAAGGTCGTCTCTACATCGCGCGAACGTTGCCCGACGCCCTTACCGCATTAGCCGACCGTGGGCGGGCGGCGACTCCGCTGGCCGGGGCGACCTGGATCATGAGAGCCCCAATCAGGCGAGAAGGTCTGGCGCGATCCTATGTAGCGATTTCAAAAATCGACGAGTTGCGCCGCGTTGATATTCTAGATTCCGAGATACGCATTGGCTGCTGTGTCACGCATGCCATGCTCGCGGCGGCTTTGGCTGATATCCCCGAATGCCGTGCGCTCGCGCAAGCGGCGGCCAACTCCGCCAATCCCGCCGTTCGTGAGGTTGCCACCGTGGGGGGAAACCTTTGTGCGGCTGACTTTGCCGCCTCCGATCTCGCGCCCGCCCTGATCTGCCTCGACGCTGGACTCGATCTCGAAAGGCCGAGCGGTTCTGAACGCATGAGCGTGGAAGATTTCCTGCAAATCAGGGCAGTGATTGAACCGGGCTGTCTGGTCTCCCGCATTGTGCTGCCCCGCGTGGCGCGCCGATCGGCCCATATACGGCTCCCGCTGCGCAAGGCGGGAGATTATCCCGTGGCGATCGTCAGTCTCGCTGCGACTTTCGATTCAAGCGGCGCCGTCGTCAGCGCCAATGTCGCGGTCGGTTCGGTTGAGGCCACGGCGCGTCGATGGACGCGGTTGGAGGCAGACTTGATTGGACGCCGCATCGACCCTCAGCGCGCCGCGGAAAAGGCCAAGGAGTATTCTAGCGACTTTCATGGCCGCGAAAGCGTCGAGGCGCCGAGCTGGTACCGCGTCAAAGTCCTTGCCAGCCTCGTCCGCCGCGCCGTGCAGGCTCTGCAATGAGAGCAACATAAGGCGAAATGAGACCAAGACAAGGCGAAAGCACGAATAACTGCCAACGGGAGATGCAATGTCGCTCCGTCTGATGATCAACAATGAAGAGCGAAACTCAGTCAGCGATCCCATGACGCCGCTCGTGGATGTGCTGAGAGACGAATTCTTCCTGACGGGCGCCAAGACAGTCTGCCGTGAGGGCTTCTGCGGCGCATGCACGGTGCTGCTCGACGGCCGGCCCGTCATGTCCTGCCTGATG
>JAYTRP010000189.1:0-6022 GCA_043746145.1 Hyphomicrobiales bacterium
CCGGATATGGCGCTGCTCGCGCGGCTCGGGCCGGCTATTCTCTGGATCGCCGCACTGCTCGCCACCCTGCTCGGCCTGGATCGGCTGTTCCAGGCTGACGCGGATGACGGCTCGCTCGACTTGCTCGTCAATGCGTCGCTGCCGCTGGAGGCGATCGTGCTCGTCAAATGCGCCGCGCACTGGACGACATCCACGCTGCCGCTCATCGCAGCGGCCCCGCTATTCGGCCTGATGCTGGCGATGGATTTCCGCGCCCTCGCGCTGGTCGGGCTGACGCTGCTGGCAGGCACCCCGGCCTTGACCATGATCGGAGCGATCGGCGCCGCGCTCACCGTCTCATTGCGGCGAGGCGGATTGCTGATGGCGGTGCTGATCCTTCCGCTCGCCATCCCCGTATTAATCTTCGGGGTCGCGGCGGCGTCGTCGGCAAGCGGCGGAACGTCGCCCTTCCTGACACCTTTCCTGATGCTCTGCGCGCTTTCGCTGTTTTCTGTCGCCACCGCGCCATTTGCGGCGGCGGCGGCGATCAGACATGTCAGGGAGTAGCAGGGTTTGACTCCACAGCTTCGGCGAGTCTAAGGGCCAAGTTAAAATCTACAGGCGGGGAAAAATGAGTACGAGCGACACGCTGCCGAGCGCTGGTGAAATCTCGGCGCGCATAGACCGGCTGCCGGCGACCAGGGGAATCTGGCGAACGATCCTATTGCTCAGTTTCGGGATGTTCTTCGAACTCTACGACCTGCTGTTTTCAGGCTATATCGCTCCCAGCCTCGTCAAATTGCATGTGCTGACGCAAACGACGCCGGGTCTGTTCGGCACGACGGGCGTCGCTAGTTTCATCGCCGCGCTGTTTACCGGCCTGTTCATCGGCACGATCGCCTGCGGCTTTCTCGCCGATCGATATGGCCGGCGGACCATCTTCACCATCTCATTATTGTGGTACACGATCGCCAATGTGATGGTCGCGATGCAGAATGACGCCATCGGCCTCAACGCCTGGCGGCTGGTTTCGGGAATCGGTCTCGGTCTCGAAATGGTGACGATCGGCGCCTATCTCAGTGAGATGTCGCCCAAGGCGATCCGCGGCAAGGCGTTTGCCTGCTCGCAGGCGATTGGCTTCTGCAGCGTGCCGGTCATCTCATTCCTCGCCTATGCGCTCGTTCCGCTGTCGCCGTTCGGCTTGGCCGGATGGCGCTGGGTAGTGCTCGCCGGCGCGCTGGCGGCGGTGTTGATCGGCTTTCTCCGTTTTGCTTTGCCCGAAAGTCCGCGCTGGCTCGCAAATCGGGGACGCCTCGCCGAAGCCGACGCGACGCTGCGCGCGATCGAGGCTCGCGTCGAAGCTGAATACGGCAGACCCCTACCCGCTCCGGGCCCCGCCGAGCCCGTCTCGACCACAAAAACTTTCGTCGATCTCTGGGCGCCGACGATACGCGATCGTATCCTATTGATGAGCGTATTCAACGTATTTCAGACCATCGGCTTCTACGGATTCCAGAACTGGGTTCCCTCGCTGCTAGTCAGCCAGGGCATCGAGATCACCAAAAGTCTGGGCTACACCAGCGTGATCGCGCTTGCGGCGCCGATAGGTCCGCTGCTCGGCTTCTTCATCGGCGAGCGTATCGAACGCAAATGGGTGATCGTCGTCGCGGCCGGCGCCATCCTCGTATTTGGCCTCGGCTTTGCCGCGACCGTGCTTCCCGCGCTGATCATCGCGATGGGTCTGGGACTGCAGATCGCCAATAACGCGATGTCCTACAGCTTTCATGCCTATCAGCAGGAACTATTCCCGACCGGAATCCGCGCGCGCGCGGCGGGTTTCGTCTACTCGTGGAGCCGGCTGTCGGTGATTTTCAGTTCCTTCCTGATCGCCGACCTGCTCGCACGCTTTGGCGTACAGGGCGTCTTCATCTTCATCGCCGGAGCGATGGTCGTGGTGATTGCGACGATCGGCATTTTCGGGCCGCGCGTCAGTGGCGTCGCCTTAGAGCAGATCGCCCGCTGAGGCGCAGGCGCTCTTGCCTCTGGCTCTGCTCAATTCGGCGCCCGCTCGATTGCGTGCGTGAAATAGCGAACCTCTTTGTCCAGCCAAGCATGCGGGTGTCCGGCAAATCCGTCCTTCAGGCTGATCGCCGCCTTGTTGACCGATCCGGCCTGGATTACCTCGGGACCCTGCGCGACGATATCGGCCTCGCTGCGCTCCTGCGGCCGCACGATCGCGATATGGCCAGGCTTGTCCTCATGCCGGTTGTGATAACTGGCGACGACCAGCCAGCCATCGTTCGCGGCGTTCTGCGCGTCGAGCGCGCTCGCGAGCGGACGCCAACCCTCCGTCGCGCCCTCGGTCGGCAGCCACTCGTTCTGCGCGTTGGCGAGCAATTTCTGCTTGTGCTCCGGCGGGCGCAGGATATGAACGCCGAGCTTCATCGCCGCCGCGGCGACGAATGCGCTGCAATGGGTGTGGCGACCCGCTACTATCTCCGCTTCGCCATTGGGCAGGCCGCTTTGCCAGTCGATGCGCGAGCCCGCGATCCATTTCGATTCGACGCCCATCGAGTCGAGTTGCTGAGCCAGCCAAACGCCCTTCGGGGTCACAGGATGCACGCTCGGATCAGCCCACGCCGTAGACAGAAATAATGAGATCGCGGCGACAGTGTAAATCGACCATTTCATGTCAACCCCCTTGGCTTTTCGCCATCGCGTCCGTCCCGGGCCGAAACCGGGTTTCTTGTAGACGCTATTACGGACTGCCTTACGCTTCAGCCTTGCGTAACGGCCAGCTTCAGTCGCTGAAGGCTTCGCTCAATTCCGCGTAATGTTTGGTCACCAGCTTGATATTGTCCGGGTATTTGACAGGATTGATTTGCTTCAACGAGTCTCTCAACTGACTCAGAGCTTCGGCTTTATCGTCGGGCTTCGTGGTGCCATCTGCGCTCACTTCGGCGATTTCGCTTTTGATGAGAGCCTCTTGGCCGACGTAGACCTTCTTATCCGCATCGAATCCCTGGACGATGAACTCGATATTCTCACCGACATCGTTGAAGTCGGCATAGTCCTTGAAGCCGAACTGCGTGGCGATCTTTTCGAGCGCGGCTTGCGTCTGCGGGTCGGGCGTATCGCGTTTATCTTCCGCAAGATTGTCGATGATCGCCCTGACCGGCTTTTGCGCAGCGATAAAATTCTGAACCTGCATGTCGGTCAGCGGTCGCTGCGATAGGCTCTGGTCGGCGCTATCGGGACTTGTTGACGGCGACGCCACGGTTTGCGCCAACGCCCCGCAACTCGTCAAAACCGCAATCGGGGCGGGAAAAAGCAGGGCGCATGCAAGGGCGGTGCGGACGGCGATAATGCGCATAGACGTTTCTCCTTGGATCCGTTCTCCCGGGATCCGTTCTTGTGTGATCAGCCAGATTTAACGCGAACGACCGCGAGAGGTTCGCGTTCCGGCGGACGCCAGACGCCTGCCGGATGATGACGGCTTAGTCCGCGATGCCGACGAAAATAATCGCCGCCGTCGCCAGCATCAGCACGCCGGAGGTGGCGAACACGCCCACGACGCCGGCAAGGGCGTAGACCGCGCCGCCGCCCGCCGCGCCTACGGTGATGGCGAGTTGCACGGCGGCCACGACCAAGCCGCCGGCGCTCTCGGTCTCTTCGGGCGCCGCCAGCGCCATCCAGGTCGTCCAGGCCACAGGGATCGTGCCGAACGCCATTCCCCACAACGCCACGAGCGAGGCCTGCAGGAGCAAGCCGCCGTGCAGCCCGGCTAGCCCGAGTGCGGCGAGGCCGATGAGCAGCGTCATGAGGGCGAGCGTCAGTCGTAGGCTACGATCCACCATAAAACTGGCCAGCAACGTCCCGGCAAAGTTAGCGACCCCAAAGCTCAGAAGCGTCAACGCGATCCCATTGAGGCTTGCCCCTCCGACCTTTTCAAGGAAGGGCCTGACATAAGTGAACAGGCCGAAGTGCCCGCTGAAAACGAGCACGATACAGACAATGCCAAGCCCAATTCCCGGACTGCGGATCACATGCAGCAAAGTGCTGAGACGCGAGACGCTAAGCTGTGCGAGACGGGGAAGGGTCGCCATCTGGAACAGCAGCGTAACCACTCCCAGCCCGGCGGCCAGCAGGAAGACAATGCGCCAGCCAAACAGGCCGCCGAGATAGCTGCCCAGGGGAACCGCCACGATGGCGGCGGCCGATACGCCGCTGAACATCAGGGATAACGCGCGGGGGACCATCGGTGGCGGTACGAGGCGAATGGCGGTCGCCGTCGCCATGCTCCAGAATCCGCCCAGCGCGATGCCCAGCAGCACCCGCGCCAGCAGAAGCAGCGGCAGATTGGGCGCAACGGTCACGAGCAGGTCGGATGCGATGAGCAGCGCCGAAAACCCCATCAGCACGTGCCGGCGGTCCACGCCACGCGTGACGACCGCAGCCAGCAATCCGGCAACCAGCGCCACGATCGCCGTCACGGTGACCGCCTGTCCGGCTAAGGGCTCGGAAATGCCGAAACCCTTCGCCATCGGCGTCAATAGGCTTGCAGGCAGGAGCTCGGACGTAACAAGCCCGAAGACGCCCAGCGTCATGGAGAAAATCGCAGGCCAGGACGCCCGCTCCCGCACCGGCGCGGCCATTGTCCGTTCAACATAACCGCTCATGGGTCTACTCTGCTTTCGAGCCCGCACGAGCTCAACGGAACCGGCTTGCCGATATGGGGTTGAAATGCGGCGGCGACGACCCCGTCGCCGCCGATCCCGTAATGGCCGCTCCGTCAGCCCCTTGCAAAGTTAGAGGTTGCTGATTCCGCCATCGGCTATGAAGTCCGAGCCGGTCGTAAACGAACTCTCGTCGGAGGCGCGCCGCCTCGGACGCATCGCGGTTGCGGCGAACGAATAAAGACTGCTTCAGCTCGGCTATCTCGTTTCAGCACGACAGCCGAAGTTGACTTAATATTTAATGTATCAAACGTGAATCCTCATGGCGGGAACGATCATGCCGACACCTTCTGGACCGCTTCGAATCGCTATTCTCGGCGTTGGAAAAATTGGCAGCGCGTTTGCTTTTCAACTGGCCCGCATGGGCCGTCATGACGTCACCGTCATCGCGCGGCCTGGTTCCCCTCGGTTGCAACAGCTCGAACGCGACGGCGCGATCATCGACGTCAAGGGCGAACGTGCAAGCGTCCGGATCATGAGCATGCTCGACGAGGAGACGCCCTATGATCTGGTGATCGTCACGCTTCTGGCCCACCAGACAGACGCGCTACTGCCTAGTTTGCAGCGCAGCGCCGCGCATTGCATTCAGTTCATGTTCAACACGTTCCAACCGGAAAGGCTGCAGGCGGCGATCGGCGGCGAGCGATGCTCTCTTGGCATGCCGTTTGTGCAAGCGACGCTGACCGCCGATGGCAGGCTCAAGGCCACCATCGGCGCCGCCGGTCAAAAGACCATCATGGGTCAACAACGCTGGGTCGATATGTTTAAAGCCGCTGGATTGCCCGCGGCGTTCGAACCCGACATGCCTCTCTGGCTTCGCTGCCACGTTCCGCTTTGCGTGGCATTTGAAAGCATATCGGTGGCGGGCGAGCGGCGAGGGGGCGGCGCGTCCTGGGGTGAAGCCATCGTCCTGGCGCGTGGTGTTCACGCGAGCTTCAAACTCATCAAGGGGTTGGGCTATGAGCTCTACCCCAAGACAAAGCAGCGCCTCGACCGCAGCCCGACATTGGTTGTGGCGGCTATGCTCTGGTTCATGTCGCGCGTTCGACCGTTTCGTGAGTTACTGGCGACGGGCAAAGCCGAATGCAGCTCTCTCGTCGAGGTCATGGCAGCGTCAGCGCCGAACGCAAAACCGCCCGTCAGTGTGTCTGAGATCGCGGCGATGAGGCCGTCGTCGTAGAGCCTCCGCGCTCGCGAGGAGAAGAGCGAGATCGCGTGTAGCGGCCGTTGCGATGAACCCGTGTTGATGGCGGCCGATCGGCGTTGCGTCGCCAATGTATCGCGGATGCGGCTATGGCTAAACCAGC
>JAYTRP010000190.1:0-1854 GCA_043746145.1 Hyphomicrobiales bacterium
TCTTTCGCTCTCCGTGCTGCGCTCCGTCTCACCGATTCACATTGAATACCTCCGCAACATGGGCGTAGCGGCCTCGCTTTCGATTTCCATCGTTGTCGAAGGCCGGCTTTGGGGCTTGTTCGTGTGCCACCATTATGAGCCGCGGCTGCCCGACTTTGCCGAGCGCACCACCGCGGAATTGTTTGGTTACATGTTCTCCCTCATGCTCGAAGGCCGCCAGCGGGCGCTTGTGGCTGCTTATGAGGATCGCGCGCGCGCCGTTTCGGACCGCCTCATGTCGGTGGTGGCGCAGGACGGATCGCGGTTGTCGGACGCGGAATGGCTGTCGAGCGTCATGGCGGATGCGATCCCCTGCGACGGTGTCGGCGTTTACGCTGATGGCGTAATATCGCTGTCGGGACTGACGCCGAACGAGAACGAGTTTCGCGGCATCGTGTCCGTCTTCAACAGAAATGCCGCCAGTGAGATCTTCACCACAGATTGCATCGCCAAGCTGATTCCCGAGGCGACTGATTACGCCTTCCGCGCGTCGGGCCTGCTGGCGATCCCGATTTCCCGCACACCGCGCGATTATCTCGTTCTGTTCCGCCCGGAAAAGATCAGATCCGTCCGCTGGGCCGGCAATCCGGAAAAGCCGGCGACCTCTGGTCCGAATGGAGCGCGCCTGACCCCCCGCAAGAGCTTCGAAGAATGGTCTGAACTCGTCAAACACACCGCGACGACATTCACGCAGTCCGAACTTCGCATTGCTGAAACGGTGCGGGGAACGCTGCTCGAAGTCGTCCTGCGTCTCGCCGACGAGGCTGCGGTCGAGCGGCGAAAAGCGGACGAACGGCAGACCCTGCTGATCGCCGAACTTAATCACCGCGTCCGCAATATTCTGGCGCTGATCCGCAGTTTGCTGAATCAGACGCGCACGAAGGATCATCCCGTCGAGGAAGTGATGGCGACGCTCGGTGATCGCGTGCTCGCCCTGGCGCGAGCGCACGATCAGATCACCGCCGATCGCTGGGCGCCGGCCCCTTTGAGAGTTTTGATCGAAACCGAGGTTGCCGCCTTTTTAGGACCCAAGAGTGCGCGCGTGCATCTCGTTGGCGAAGAGGTGAGCCTCGACCCGCAGGCGTTCACCGTCGTCGCGCTGGTGATTCACGAACTGGTCACCAACGCCAGCAAATACGGCGCGCTTTCGGACGCCGGCGCGGTGCATATCGAATGGCGAATGCTGGGTTCCGGGGCGCTTTGCCTGCAATGGCGCGAAAAGGACGGGCCTCCCGTCAAGCCGCCTCAGCGGCAAGGTTTTGGAACGACGATCATCGAAAGGTCGATCTCGCACGATCTGAATGGCCGGGCCGAGGTTCGCTATATGCTTCAGGGCCTGGAGGTTGATTTTGAGATCCCGGCGCGGCACGTATCGGCGCAGGATGTTTCGACGCTGAAGGCTTTCGAGGCGCCGGCCGAAACAGGGATCGACGTGACTCCGCTCGATAGCAAAATGACTTTGCTGCTCGAGGACAATTTGATGATCGCGCTGGATTGCGAGGCGTTCCTGCGCTCGCTTGGCGCCGCGGACGTTTTGGTCGCCGCCTCCCTTAAGACTGCGCTGTCGCTGGCGGCCGATCCCCGAATCGCCTTTGCGGTGCTCGATCTCAATCTTGGCGCCGAGACGAGCCTGCCGGTCGCTGACGCGCTCGCCGCGCGCGGCGTGCCGTTCATCTTCGCGACCGGATATGGTGGGAGCGCTTTCAGCGACGGAATCCACGCCGGCCGAATCGCTGTGTCGAAGCCCTATTCTTTGGGGGACTTGCGTCGCGCCTGCGCACAGGCGCTCTCCTAAGCGTAACCGCGCAGCGGCGT
>JAYTRP010000191.1:0-1853 GCA_043746145.1 Hyphomicrobiales bacterium
CCCCGATCCAGAATGCGGGTCGCAGCAACAATCGGCGCTCGGGAGTCAAAATCAGACCGATGGTCAACCCAATCATCCAAAACACCATCGCGTACTTCACCTGTAGCGCTAGCCCCGCAACCACACCGGCAAACAGCAGCGCGCGATCGTCCCGCTCGCGACTAGCCTTAACAATAAGATAGGCGATGGCGGTCCAGGCGAGCGGATCGAATGCCGACGTGTTCAGCGTCGCGACCAAGCCCATCAGCATTGGCGCGACGGCACAGGCGAGTGCAGCAACGGCGAGGGCAAGCCTACCTCCGCCGAGCAGGCGAACGAAGCGCACGGCAAGCCACACCAGCGTGCCAGACGCGACCGCAGCCGGCAACCGCAGCCCCCAGGCTCCAAGTCCTAGTTTGTAAAGTGCTGCCGCCATCAACGGCACCGCCGGCGGTTGATCTACGTAGCCGAACGCGGGATGCTGTCCGCAGACGATGAAGTAGAGCTCGTCGCGAAACAGGTCATAACGAGCACCAATCGCGACATGGAAGGCGAAGACGATCAGCGCGGGAGCGAGCGCGGCAAGATCGCGCCGATGCCAGACAGAGGTGGCCTTCTGCACCGTATGCTTCACCCGCGCCTCCTCGTTGGCTACCGCTTACCGTGTTACACTAATAACACTCTTGTCAATTCCGTAGAGGCGCACTTTGCTACTGGACGATCCTTTTTTGGAGAAGCCTTGCTGCTTATAAGCGGTAGCTATCGTTTGATCTTCGCCCGAAACCGACACATCGCTCCCCAGCAAACCCGGACGTTCACCTTCCTAGAACGATAAGCTCCCCCGCTCGTTCGGCGCCACCATGCACCGTGCATAGCGTATAGTCCCCGGCACCGCTGGTCGAAGTAGGCACAATTCGCGCCGCGACACTGACACGAACGTCGACGC
Organism: Hyphomicrobiales bacterium; assembly: GCA_043746145.1. Taxonomy (GTDB): domain Bacteria; phylum Pseudomonadota; class Alphaproteobacteria; order Rhizobiales; family Beijerinckiaceae; genus Roseiarcus. Next base: position 926 of record JAYTRP010000191.1, read on the forward strand.
GGAACCTTGGTCGCCTGCGTAGTCAGGTGAAGCAACGTGCAGCACGATAGCAACGACCGGCACGGCGATCAGAAATCGAAGGGTCCCGATACACGCACAGCGGCCGACGATATCGACAAGGATGACCCTCACAAGGTCAAAAAGTTGGCGAACGCCGCGAAAGACAGCGACGTCGCCTCGACGGCCGAGGAGGAATAGCATGGGCTATAAACAGCACCAAGCGCCGCTAAATCGAGGATGTTTCCATGACGACTGACAGCCGAGAGCGTGACCTCGAGCACAACAAGGTCGACGAGAAGTCAACCGCGGGTGCTGGCGAAGACGAAAGCACCGCGCAGGAGGGCAAAGACGGCTACCTGCACGAGGATCAGAAATCGACGTCGCTTGAGACCTAATTATTCGTCAGTTTGCGCGGTGGCCGAGGCGATTAATTCGCCGGCCCGCTGCGCCCCGCCGCTGACCGTTCACGGGGTGTACCTCACCGGCATTGCATAAGTCGCCGACGGGCTTGTTGATCTGCAATAATTGCGAAATGCGCAGCTGGAGGCTCTCGCCTTGGGCAGCCGCGTTCGGCGACCGGTACCGGCGGGCCAGTTGGAGCAGGATGAGTGAGTTGCGTAAAGAGCGTGTGCTTCGTGCTGCACGCGCGATCGACGACGAGCAGTACTTTCAGCGTAACGGATATATGGCTCCGGATTGTACCTTCGAGCGCCCGAGCGATGCGTCCCTGGCGCTGGCTCCTGTCGCCCTACTCGCTGCCGACTGAGAAACTGCGGAGCTGGAAAAACTTCGTACAAATCGCCAGATGGGGATCGATCTGATGATCGGAACAGATCGCGAAAACGGCGCAGATGAACTGACGATCATCGACAGCCGTGGGCCGTCAACACGTCCCGCCCGCCACAGCCCTTAGCGACGGTTTCGTAAC
>JAYTRP010000192.1:0-17559 GCA_043746145.1 Hyphomicrobiales bacterium
GACGGGCCTCGAGCGCAAAACCGCGGAAGGCTTCCGCGAGCGGCTCGCCATTCGCGCCCCTTCCGTCAATCTCGCCGTCGCAAAACTCTCAGGCGGCAATCAGCAGAAGGTGATGTTGAGCAAGTGGCTCAACACGAAACCCTCGATCCTCATTCTCGACGAGCCGACCCGCGGCGTCGACGTTGGCTCCAAGGCGGAGGTGCATGCGATCATCGGGGAACTTGCAGCCGAGGGAATCGGCATCATCGTGATCTCCTCCGACTTGCCCGAGGTGCTTGCGCTGTCGGATCGCGTGCTGGTGATGCGCGAGGGGCGGCAGATGGCGATTTTCGATCGCGCCGACGCCGATCCGGAAACAGTCATGAACGCGGCGATGGGGCAGACCGCGGCCGATCTGACGGGGCGTGCGGCATGAACTGGCTGCGTCGCCATGTCAGACCAGAGCAACTTCGCGAACTGAGCCTGTTCGCGCTGATCGTGGTCGCCATCATCATCTTCGGCTCGCTGATCGACGGCTATTATTCGTTTCGCACCTTCAATCGCATCGCCTCCAGCGTTGCGATCATCGGCGTGGTCGCGGTCGGCCAGACGCTCGTCGTGCTAACCCGCAACATCGATCTGTCGGTCGGTTCGATCGTCGGCTTCACCGCCTATTTCGTGGGAACGCTAATCGCCAACCACAATGGCATAAACCCTTTGCTGGCCGTGGCGATCTCGATCGCCCTCGGCGCGGCTTTGGGCGCCGTCAATGGCGTGCTGGTGGCTTGGGGACGGGTGCCTGCGGTGGTCGTGACGCTTGGGACGCTCGCCATCTATCGCGGCGTGCTCGTCGACCTCTCGGGCGCGAAAACCGTGACCACCGACAGCTTGCCGCGCTGGTTGGTCGACCTGCCCCAGCTCAACGTGGTTCCAATCGGCGGCCTCGACATCCGCGCCCTGTTCGCCATCGCCGTCGTCATCGTCGTCATATTTCAGTTCGGCATGGGCTATCTCAGCTTCGCGCGACGGTTCTACGCGATCGGCTCCAATCCCGAGGCCGCGCAACTGATCGGTCTGCCGTTGAAGCCCATCGTCCTGCTCGCCTTCGTGATCTCAGGGGCGCTGGCCGGTCTGGCGGGCTTCATGACACTGGCGCGATTTGGAAACATCACCGTGGAAGCGGGGCGCGGCCTGGAACTCAATGTCGTCGCCGCGGTGGTCGTCGGCGGCGTCAACATTTTTGGAGGGTCGGGAAGAGTCACGGGCGCGATGCTGGGCGCGATCATGATAGGCACATTGGAGCAGAGCCTGTTTCGGCTCGGCATCAGTGAATTCTGGCGCGACGCGTTGCTGGGGCTTCTGATCCTGCTGGCGGTGGCGAGCGACGCCGTGATCCTGCAGCGGCTGAACCAATTCTGGGCGGGCGCCGAATTGAAGCCCGTGGACGCCGCCGGGGAGCGCGCTTTATGAGCGCGCTGAGACGTTGGGAAACCCTGCTGTTCGTGCTGCTGCTGGCGGTCGTGGCGTTCAACCTGATGGAATCGCCCTATTATCTCGGCGTCGGCAACTTCATCAATCTGTTCCAGCTCTCGATCGAGAAGAGCATCGTTGCGCTGATGATGGCGTTCGTCATCATCGGCGCCGACATCGACCTCTCGGTCGCGTCGGTGATGGGTCTTTCCGCTTGCGTGATGGCGTATGCGTTCCAGCAGGGAGCGCCGCTTCCGCTCGCCATCGCGTTGGCGCTCGCAGCCGGCGTGTTGGCAGGGCTCAACAATGCGTTCTGGATCGCCTATGTCGGCCTGCCCTCGCTCGCCGTGACGCTGGCGGGACTGATCGGCTATCGCGGCCTCGCCCGCGTGCTGGTGGAAGACCGCGCGATCGGCAATTTCCCGCTATGGTTCAATGGCCTGGGGCAGCAGGCGCTGATCGGCCCGCTCACGATGTCGATCGTGATCTTCTTTGTGCTTTTCATGTTTTTCGCGGTGCTGCTGCATGGCTCGGCGTTCGGCCGGTTGGTTTATGTCGTCGGCAGCAACATTGAGGCGGCGCGCTATTCCGGCGTACGCGTGCGCTTGGTCAAGACCGCGATTTTCCTCGGTTCGGCTGTCATCGCGGCGCTCGCGGGCATCTTGTACGCCGCGCGCCTGGGATCGGTGCGCGGCGACATGGCTGATGGTTTCGAACTGGACATCATCACAATCGTGCTGCTTGGAGGGGTCAGCATCTTTGGAGGTAAGGGTAATCTGGTCGGCGTCGGCCTGTCCCTGCTTGTCGTATTAAATCTGCGCAATGGCATGGGTCTGGCCAACATCACCGGAAACACGCAAAACTACGTCATAGGCGGACTTCTGATTTTGTCCGTATTGGTTCCAAACGTTTATCAAGACCTACAAAACAAATGGAAAGGGAGAGAACGATGAGCAAATATTTGATGGGCGTCGCTGCCGCGGCGTTGATGACGCTGCTGCCGCAAGTCGCGATGAACGACGTCGCGATGGCGGACGACGCCATGGCCGTGCCGGGCAAGGACATCGGCATGGTGCTGCTGCCGAAGTTCCTCGGCATTCTGCCTTTCGATCAGGCGCACAAGGGCGCGGAGGAAGCCGCAAAGGAGTTGAAGAACTCCACGGCGCTGCAATTCCTGGGACCGACGCCGCAAAACAGCGTCGCCGGGCAGATCGAGATCGTCACCAACGCAACCACCCAGGGCGTCAAGGCGATCATGCTGTCCAACAATTCGGGCGATCAGATCGTGCCGGTGGCCAAGGCCGCGCAGGCAAAGGGCATCAAGGTCGTCACGTGGGACTCGCCAATTCCCTCTTCCGAGGGTGAAGACGTGTTCGTTGCGCAGGTGGATTTTAGCGACATCGGCAAGGTGATGGCCGACATGACGTTGAACCTCACCGGTCCAGACGGCGGCGAATTTGCAATACTTTCGGCTTCACCCGACGCCGCCAATCAGAACGCCTGGATCGTGGCGATGAAGTCCGCGCTAAAGGATCCCAAATACGCCAAGCTCAAGCTCGACGATATCGTCTACGGCGACGATCAGTCGGAAAAGAGCTATACCCAAGCGTTGGCTCTGATTGACAAATATCCGAAGGTCAAAGTGATAATGTCGCCGACCACGGTCGGTATCGTCGCCGCAGCCAAGGCGTTGCAAGACGAGAAACTCTGCGACAAGGTCAAGATCAGCGGTCTCGGTCTGCCAAGCGAGATGCTCGCCTACGCGAAAAACGGCTGCGCGCCGCAATTTGCGCTGTGGAGCTTCGTCGACCTCGGCTACCTCAGCTACTACACCGCCTACATGCTCGCTACCGGCTCGCTCGAGGCCAAAGAGGGCGCGAAGTTCATGGCGGGGCGGATGGGCGAGTACACCATCACCAAGGACCCTACCCGCGCCAAGGGTCTGCGCGTGCTGATGGGTCCGTTCACGATCTACGACAAGGATAACGTCGAGGCCGCCGCGAAGTAAGGCTTCTCTCCCGCTCTTTGTGGGAGAGGATGGGGGGCTATCCACTTTGACCAGCGGGCAGCCCCTCACCCGCCGCCTTCGCCCGCAAGAGCGGACGACGCCGGGCTACTTCCGTTCGGGCGCAAAATAATCGTGAATCACGCGCCCTTCAACTAGCGTGAAATCCGCTCGCCAATGAAAGCCGTCGAGCATATCGACGACCGGCAAACGATGCACCGGCGCCTGCGCGTTCGGCCTCAGTTCCACCGTGCAGGGTCCGCTCCAACACTCATGCACGCTAACCTCGGCCAACCGCCGCGCCGTGAGCTGACGGATCGCCGGCGTCCCGTCGATATGATCGATGGACTTCAGATTGATGTTCTCGGCGAAATCGAAATGGCGCGACAGGCTGGTTAGCGCGTCCTTGCGCTGCTTATAGGCCATCGTGCCGGTCAGAATATCGATCCCATTCCTCGCCACCACGCCGACCACGAGATCGCCGCGATGCTCGATTTTGGGTTCGCCGAGTTTCTTTGGTTGGCCATGAACCTCGCGTCCGTGAACTACGCCCACGTCTGAGGATAGATACAGATAGGGCGAGTAGGAGCCGCTGACCCCGGCCGAGGGCAGCCGAGCGCCGAGCGAGATATTCGACTCGCGGTAAGGTCCGAGCCAGTCCGTGTCGTTCATCCGATAAATATGCGCGAGAACGACGTCGCTGGTTGGCTGTAGCGGCGGCGGCAGCAAGCGCGCGACCGCCGCCTCGGTGGTGCGCCACACAATCGTCAGCACCTCGACATCACGGAAGCTGAACGGAAATGGCGGCACGGTCGGCGCGTCCCAGGGCGTCGAAAAACCCGGCGCGACAATATCTTCGATCGTGAGCGCCCCAACGCCGCCGTTGCGCAAATCCTTGCTCATGACGCCTCCCTGGTTCCGCGCGCGCGCCGGCGCGAACCTGCCTATTCCGTGATGACCAAACTTGGCAAGGCGCGGTTATCGATTCGCGGGATCGACTAAAAACACCGTATTGTCTGAACTCAAGTCCACGCTACATTTGTAGCCATCGCGGCCGCATGTCTTAAATGCTGGACAAGCGATACAAAATATCATCCGATTGCGACGCTGGTTGGCGAAGTCGCGGCTCGCCTGATTGGCGGCGCCAACCTCGTTGAAAGGTCGTAAACGTACAAATTCGGAATTCCAGCGGATTGACAGCTTCGGTTCGCGAGTGTCACATTGCTCGTCATGAAGCTGCGGCGCGGCCATCCCGTCACATCTGTGATTGAGATGGCGCGTACTATCCAGGCAAACTGGAAAGGCTTCGCAAGGGGAGGAATTCGGCATGCGCGCGATGAAATGGCTATTCGCGGCGACAATGACCAGCGTCATGATGGTGGCTCCGGCATCCGCAAAAGACTACAAGATCGGCTATTCGGTTTTCTGGGGCACCAACCCCTTCCTCGTGACGATGGTCAACGGCGCCAAAAAGGCCGCGCAGGAATGGAAGGCCAAGGGCGTCAACATCGATCTGATCGTCACGAACGGCGGCGACAACGACAAGGCCAAGCAGGTCTCCGACCTCGAGGATATCAGCGCCCAGAAAGTAAATGGCGTTCTGATATTTCCCGGCGATAGCGTAATGGTCGCGGAGCCGATCAAGACGATTTTCAACGCGCAAGACATTCCGGTCGTCATCACCGACATTGGCATCCGATCGGGAAAATATATCAGCCTGATCATCACCGACAACATGAAGGGCGGTGAAAGCGCCGGTGAATACATGGCGACGCTGGTGAAAAAGGGCGACAAGGTCATCACGCTCGACCACGCGCCGACCAACGACAATGGCCAGACCCGGCGCAAGGGATTCGAGACCAAAGCGGCGGAATTGGGTCTCAACGTGATCCATGAGCAGCCCGTAGCGTTGCTTACGCTGGATTCCTCGCGGCAAGCCATGGAAGACTTGCTCGTCTCCGAGCCCGACATCAAAGGCGCGTTCGCCTTCAACCAACTCGTCCTGCAAGGCGCTTACCAGGCTCTCGAACAGGCAGGCAAGGCGGGACAAGTGAAGTTGGTCGGGTTCGACCTCGATCCCGTGTCCTATCAGATGGTGAAGGACGGCAAGATCGACGCTCTGGTTGTTCAGGACCCGTTCAAGATGGGCTACGACGGCTTGAACACCGTCATTGCTAAGCTTCAAGGCGGGGACGTCAAGCCATTCCAAGGCCTGGGCACCAAATTGCTGACCAAGGAAAACGCCGCCGAGTTCGCAAACGATCCGCAGGTCACGGGCAAGTAATAAGCGTCGAAAGAAAACCCGTGACCGAGCCCCGTGGAGTTGAACTTCCGGCAGCCCCGGCCGCGGGTTCTCCTCTGCTGATTTGCCGTGGGCTGACGCGCAGTTTCGCGGCAGTTCGCGCGCTTCGTGGCGTCGATTTCTCGGTCCACGCTGGTCGGGTTCGCGGCCTCGTCGGCGAGAACGGCGCCGGCAAGTCGACGCTCGCTAAAATCGTCGCCGGGGTCCACGCGCCAGATTCGGGAACGATCGAATTTGAACGGCGCCCGGTTCGCTTCAGCGGCGCCGAGCAGGCGCTGAAGCGCGGCCTGGTCACCGTTCACCAGGACATTAATCTGGTGCAGACGATGACCGTCGCCGAGAATTTGATGCTCAACAACGAGCCGACATACGGCTTTGGGATCATACGTGGGAAGACCATGCGGTCCGCGACCCTGCGGCTGCTGGAGAAATATGAAATCGCCGTCGACCCCGATGAGATCGTCGGCTCGCTTCCCAACGATCTGAAAAAAATGGTGCAGATCGTCAAGGCGGTGAACCTAGATCCGAAGATTTTGATCCTCGATGAGCCGACTTCGTCGCTGACGGAAGCCCAAGTTCGCGTCGCGCTTCGATTAATCCGGCAATTGGCGTCACAGGGCGTCGGGCTCGTCCTGATCTCGCACTATCTCACGGAAATATTCGAGGTCTGCGACGACCTGACCGTCATGCGCGATGGCGAGGTCGTCTCCGACGGACCCGTAAGCGCGACGACGCTGCCGCGGGTTGTCTCCGAGATGGTAGGGCGCAAAGTCGAGGTATCGCGACGCGAGGCCAGCCCCGGTGGTCACGCGGCCGAGACTCCCCTGATGAGGATAGAGAACCTCACCGTGCCGGGGCTGCTGCAAGACATTTCCTTCACGCTTCGCCGTGGCGAGGTGCTCGGCGTCACCGGCCTCGCGGGTTCCGGCCTTGGAGAGCTGGCGCGCGCCGTGTTTGGCGCGTCGGCGCGAAAAGCATCCGGCCGCGTGCTGATCGAAGGACAGCGGGTCCGGGGCGGCGATCCCGCGGCTTCGCTCGAAACCGGGATCGCGCTGCTAACCAGCGATCGGCTTCGCGAAGGCATTCTTCCCGATTTCACTTTGGTCGATAACATCTGTCTGCCGATCCTGTCGCGCTTTGGCCGCCTCGGCGCCCTGGATCATGCGGCGATGAAGGAGACTGCAGATCGTAACATCGAGCGGCTCGGCGTGCGTGCGCCCGGCCCCTTTGCCCTCGCGCGTCAGCTTTCCGGCGGAAATCAGCAAAAAGTCCTGTTCGCGAAATGGTTGGAGACGAGGCCGAAAGTGTTTGTGATGGACGAGCCGACGATTGGCGTCGACGTCGGCGCGAAGGAGGAGATCCGCAAAATCATCAATGAGATCGCCGCCGCGGGCGTCGGCATTCTGCTGGTCACGACGGAACTCGACGAACTCGTCCTCCTATGCGACCGCGTGCTGGTCATGTTTCGCGGCGCGATCGTCGGCGAGCTTTCGGGCAAGGGCGTGCATCGGGAAACCATTCTGCGGGCCTCTACCTGCGGGGAAATCACAGCGGCGGCGGCATGACGACAGTATCGACAACGCCAGGGCCGGCGAGCACGGTGGGCGCATCGCGCTGGTTGACTAGCATCAAGCGCTCCTACAGCCTCATTCAGGCGCTCGGCGTGCTAGCAATACTGATCGTCGCAATGCAACTCGCCAACGATCGCTTTCTTTCACCAGCCAACGTCGGCAATCTGCTCGGGCAGATGACAGTGATGCTCATCGTCGCCGCCGGCATGACCATCGTCATGATCGCAGGTGAATTCGATGTCTCGGTGGGTTCCGTGGTTGGGTTGTCGGCGGCCGTGGCCGGTTGGATCATGGTCCGCTGGATCCCTGCGCCAAGCGCCGACGAGCATCCCTGGTGGATCATTGCGCTAGGTCTCGTCGCGCCCCTGTTTGTCGGCCCTCTGCTGGGCGCCTTTGTCGGATTCATCGTTACCAAAGCGAAGGTTCCCTCTTTCATCGTGACGCTTGGAATGTTGATGGTCGGCCGGAGCCTGACGCTGGTCGTCACCCAGGGTCAGCCGATCCCCGATATTCCTCATGTCATCAGATTGTTTGGACAAGGCCGCTGGGTTCAGCTTCCGATCCCGGTCGGATTCTCGGCCTATCGCGCCTCGGGATCGCTATACGACCTGCTTGTCTGGTTCCCAATTCAGAATATCGTGTGGGTCGCCGCGCTTGTTTATGCGGTGGGCTGGTTTGTCATGGAGCGCACGACATTCGGCAAGCGGGTCTACGCCGTTGGCGCTAATAGGACCGTGGCGATCCTCTCCGGCATTCGCGCGGACCGCCTTAAAATACAATGTCTGATGGTTGTCGGCTTCACGGCGTCGCTGGCAGGCGTCGTCAGCGTGTCGCGGCTCGGGGCCGTCTCGCCAAACACCGGCGAAGGTCTCGAATTCGAAGTGATCGCCGCCGTGGTGATTGGCGGCACCGGCCTCTACGGCGGTCAGGGCAAGATCTTGCGCACCATCATCGGCGTCATCATCATCGCGCTGACTCGCAATTTTCTCAACCTCGCCCGGATCGAGATCTTCTGGCAAGGCTTCGCCACCGGCACGATCATCCTTGGCGCCGTTCTGCTGGAAGCGTTGCAACGTCGCATCTCCGACCGGCGCTAAATCGATTGACTGGTAGAGGCCGCCAACCATGAATCCAACCGAAACCCGAAAGCTCGGCAAATCGGGCGTGTCTCTTACCCAACTCGGCTTTGGAGGAGCGCCACTGGGCGAGTTGTTCGTGCGTGTCGACGAGCCGACCGCCGCCGCGACCTTGCAGGCGGCCTGGGATGCAGGCGTGCGCTACTTCGATACGGCGCCCTATTACGGCAGGGGCCTTAGCGAAATCCGTTCTGGCCGCTTTCTCGACGCAAAGCCGAGGTCCGAGTTCGTGTTGTCGAGCAAGGTTGGCCGCTGGTTCTTCCCGCCCGCCAAACCGGAGGAGTTCCAGACAGGTCCGTCCTGGGCGGGCGGCCTGCGTTTCGATCACGTGCACGACTATAGCTATGACGGCATCATGCGCTCCTACGAGCAGTCGCAGATGCGGCTCGGCATGAACCGCATCGACCTGCTGCTGATTCACGATCTCGACTTCTGGTTTCACGCCACCGAGGCGAAGGTCGCCGCGCATCTCGGTCAGCTCTTCACTTCGGGTTGGCGCGCGCTGGACCAGTTGCGTTCGCACGGCCTGATCCGCGGCATCGGCGCCGGCATCAACGAGATGGGCATGATGCCGCGTTTTCTCGATGCGATCGGGCTGGATTTCTTTCTGGTCGCGTTGCGTTACACCTTGTTGGAGCAGGGCGTGCTCGAGGCCGAATTTCCGTATTGCGAGCGCGCGGGCGTCGGCGTTGTCGTCGGCGGCGTTTACAATTCCGGTATCACCGCGACGGGGGCGATCGCGGGCGCGAAATATAATTACGCGGACGCGACGCCCGAGGTGATGGAGCGCGTGCGGCGGATCGAGGCGGTTTGCAAAGCGCACGGCGTGCCGCTCGCGGCGGCGGCGCTGCAATTCCCGCTCGCCCACCCGATCGTCGCCTCGGTCATACCCGGCGCGGTCAGCCCCGGGCAGGTGCGGCAGAATGTCGAAAACTTCCGCCATCCCATTCCAGCGTCTCTCTGGTCAGACCTGAAACGCGAGGGCTTGCTTTCAGCAAAGGCGCCCACGGCGGCTTGACGTCGCCGCGTCGTCAATGTGGAGCGCTTATTGGATAAGACAACCAGCGGCGCCCTTCCCGCAAGATCCCGTGTCGCTTTGCTTGCAATTAAGGTTCGATCGTCCCAACGGCCTTGACGTCGACCTGAAAAGACGATTGTTTCAACGGACGCGTCGTCTGATCAGACTTGCACAGCGGCCAATAATATAACAACGGCCGTTACACGGGAGGAAGGCTTTGCGGGGACTCAAGGCAAAGGTCGCCGCGGTGACGGGCGCCGGCTCGGGGATTGGTCGCGCGGCGGCGGAGCGGCTCGCCGAGGAAGGCTGCCAAGTCGCAGTCCTTGATTGGAACGAAGCGGGCGGCGAAGCGACCGCCGATCACATCCGGCGGAACGGTGGCGAAGCGCTCGCGATCAAAGTCGACGTGAGCAATGAAGCTCAGGTGGAGGCCGCGTTTCGCGCCATCGTCGACAAATATGGACGCCTCGATATTCTGGTGTCGAACGCCGGGATCTTTTCTGCAGAACGCGACGGCAAGGTCGATGATCTGCCAAAGTCGGTTTGGGACGAAATCGTCGGGGTCAACTTCACCGGAATGTATCTCGCCTGCAAACACGGCGTCGCCGCCATCAAAGCGACGGCGAAGAAAGGCGCTTTGGTGCTTACGGGATCGCCGACGGGCGTGTCGGGATGCACGCCGGCGAGTGTCGCCTATAGCGCGAGCAAAGGCGGCGTGCATGGGCTTTGCCGCGTGATGGCGATAGATCACGCCCTCGAGGGAATTCGCGTCAATGTGGTCGTGCCCGGCTTCACGCTCACGCCGATTGTCCGCGAATTGGTGGCCGATCCCAAGGTGCTCGCGTGGAACGTCCAGAACATCCCGCTAAGGCGGGGCGCGGAACCGGAGGAGATCGCCGGCGCCATCGCCTTCCTTGCCTCGGATGACGCCTCATACATCACCGGATCTTTTTTGTTCGTCGACGGCGGCCTCACCGCTGCCTGAAGTCATCAGCGATCACACGTCCAAGAAACAACCAGGGGGAAAACGATGTCGGTATCAAACAGATTTCACTTCACGTGCGCGGTCGCTGCCGGCGCGCTGGCTTTGGGGCTGGGGTGGACCTCCGCCAAGGCGGAGGACAAGATTGCGATCGGCTTCGTCACACATGCGCAGGGCGACCCCTTCGTGCAGCAGATTATTGATGGCGCGCAAGCGGCCGCCAGGGATCTCGGCGTGACGCTCTCCACGGCGGCGCAGAGCGGCGGCGCCCCGGAGGGTCAGTTCAAACTGGTGCAGAACTTCGCCAATTCGGGCGTCCAGGGGGTCGCGACCTCCGTGCCGGGCGAGTCCATGGCGAAGGGACTCAACGACATCATCGCCAGCGGCGTGCCGATCGCGCAGTTCAACCTGCTCAGCACCGCGGTCAAGGCGCCCTATGTCGGCGAGAAATCCACGGAGAGCGGTCGCATTCTCGGCAAGATGATCGTCGACAAGCTCGGCGGCGCCTCAGCGAAGGGCACAGTGATAATCGGCAACTGCTTCCCCGGCTTCCCCGTGCTCGAAAACCGCGCCAAGGGCGTCGAGGAATCGCTCAGGGCCGCGAAGGATCTCAAGGTCCTCGGGCCGTTCGACGTCAAGGTGAGCGCGGTCGACAACTACAACCATTGGGAACAACTTTACGCGGCCAATCCCGACGCCTCGGCTCTGATTGGTCTCTGTGCCCCCGATGTCGCCAGCCTCGGCAAGCTCAACGCCGCCAATGGCGACAAGTTCGTCGCTGGCGGCTACGACATGACCCCGCAGAACCTCAAGGCGATCAAGGACGGGCACGCCTATGTCACGCTCGGCCAGAGCGCTTTCGTTCAGGGCTATCTGCCGGTAGCGCTGCTCGTCAACGCGATCAAGACCAAGACCGCGCTGGGGGCTGGATTTTACAATTCAGGCACCCAGGTCGTGACCGCCAAGAGCGTCGACATGGCCAACGGCCTGCCGCCCGTCACTTTCGAGCAGGCCCAGGCGATGGCTGCCGATCCCGCGGCGACGGCCACATATTACAAGCCGTGGGTCGAATCCCTCGCTGGAAAGGGCCTCACGGCTTCAATAAAGCCGATCGCGGCCGAGTCCGAGTGATCTTTTCCCAGGAAGGGCGACGTTACGGTTCTTGCTCCCTCCTCGTGGGCGGAAGGCTCTCGATAATCGCGCCAACGGTTGCGCGACGATAGTGCTCGTCGCGCCGATCCTTTCCGTGCGCAATCTCGCAAAGCGCTATGGCGGCGTCATCGCGCTCAGAGACATGAATCTGACCGTCGAGCGCGGCGCCATTCACGCCGTCGTCGGCGAGAATGGCGCTGGCAAATCGACGCTGATGAAGGCGCTAGCGGGCGTCGTCAGGCCTGACAGCGGGGTAATCGAGATCGACGGCGCCGAGGCGGCACTCGACTCTCCGAGCGCCGCGCGCAAGCTAGGCATCGGCATAGTCTATCAGGAACTCAGCCTTTTTCCGCAGCGCTCGGTGCTCGCTAACCTATTCGTCAACCGAGAGCCGGTGCGTCTCAGTCTGGTGTCGCGCCGCGCGATGGAGGAACGGAGCCGCGATCTGTTGGATCGGCTGGGGCTGAGGGTCGATCCGCATGCGCCCGTAGGCTTGCTGAGCATCGGCGAGCAGCAATTGGTCGAGTTGTGCCGGGTGTTGCTCGAGGAACCCCGTCTGCTGATTTTGGACGAACCGAACTCAGCGTTAAACAAACGCGAGACCGAGCGCCTGTTCGAGGTTTTGCGTCAACTGCGTGGGCGCGGCATCACGATGCTGTACGTCTCGCATCGCCTCGAGGAAGTTTTCGCCATATCGGACGCGGTGACGATCACGCGCAACGGCCACGATGTGCTGACCAAGCCGCGAGCCACGCTGACAATGGGCGAGGTGATCGAGGGCATGATCGGGCAACAGCGCGAGTCACTGTTTCCTGCGCGGATCGCGCCAAACGTCGAGCGTTCGCCGTCCGAGATCGTGGTCAAAGGCCTGAGCGGCGGTAAGCTGCGGGACGTCAGCTTCACCGCGCGCTCTGGCGAGGTCGTGGGTCTTGCCGGACTGGAAGGATCTGGGGTTTCCAATCTACTCGAGTTGTTATTTGGATCGCTGCGCGCGCGATCCGGCGGCGCCGTCTATCCCGACGCGCGCGGACTGCCCCGCAATCCAACCGAGGCGGCGCGACGCGGCGTATGTCTCGTGCCGGCCGATCGGCGGCGTCACGGATTGATGCTTGAAAAGAGCGTTCTGTTCAACCTCGGCGCGGTGGTCGTGGGCGCCCGCAGCGACGGCTCGCCCTGGTACAGTCTTCGGCGCGCGCGCGAACGAGCGAAGCGTCAGATTTCGCGGTTGCTGATCAAGGCGCGCTCGCCCGACAGCCTCGCGCGTGAGCTTTCGGGCGGCAATCAGCAAAAAGTTGTCGTTGGCAAATGGCTCGAGACGGCGCCGCAAGTATTTCTTCTCGACGACCCCACTCGCGGCGTCGACGTTGGGGCGAAGCGCGAGCTTTATGGACTTATCCGCGAGATGTCGGCGGACGGAGGGATCGTGTTGTTCTGTTCGACGGAATTGCCGGAACTGATTGGCCTGTGCGATCGCGTGCTCGTGATCTACCAAGGTCGATTGGTTGGTGAACTGACGGGAAGCGACATCGAAAGCGCAACCGTGCTGCATCTCATCAATACGGGCGAGGCGCCGCGAACGGCGAAGGCGGGGCTATGACCGAGCCGCGCATCGAGGGACGCAGTCCGTTTCGCTTTCCCAGCGAAATCGGGGTCATCGCGGCGCTGATCGCGATGATCTTGGTGGTAGGCGTCGCAAGGCCGCGCTTTCTCAATCCCATCAATCTGCTTTCGATCCTCGGCAACACCACGTTCCTGGGCATGCTGTCGATCGGCATGGTGTTCCTGCTCGCGATCCGGGAGATCGACCTGTCGGTCGGCTGGATTTTCAATTTCTCCGCTGTCGTTTCCGCACTGTTGATGGTCGCCGGCCTGAACCCCTGGTTCGCCGCTGTTGCCGGCGTGCTGTTTGGCGCCGCCCTTGGGCTCGTCAATGGAATTCTGGCCGTCGGACTGCGCTTGCCCGCGATCATTGTCACGCTCGGCACGTTCTCGATGTTTCAGGGGCTTTCGCTGGTCGTCAACAAGGGCCGCGCGATCGTTCCCGCAGACACCGACAGCAGCTATTTCGCTTTTGTGTCCGCCAAGCTGTTTGGCGTCGTGCCGGCGCCCGCCGTCTTGTTCGTTGCGCTCGCAATCATCATGCACGTCGTTCTGCACCACACGCGGTTTGGTTATCGCGTTCAGGCGGTGGGCAGCAATCCCGAAGCCGCCGCGCTCGCTGGAATCCCGACCGCGCTGGTTCGGTTGCAGACGCTCGTGTTAATGGGCGCGATTTGCGGACTTTCCGGCGTCATGTACGTGGGCTTTCGCGGCGCGATCGACCCCAACGAGGGCTCCGACTTCTCGCTCGTGGTCATTGCCGCGGTGATCATCGGCGGCACGCCGCTGTCTGGAGGCTCCGGCACGATCCTCGGCGCGGTGGTTGGAATGTTGATCATTCAGGTGATCAGCAGCGGCTTGATCTTTTTTGGCATCGAGGCGACTTGGAGCACCTTCGTCACCGGTGCGGTCATCGTGCTGGCCGTGTCGTTGGATCAGTTCATCAAATTTCAGCGGGCGCGCGCGGCGGACAGAGTCAGGGGCGGCTGAGGCCGCGATCAGCGCCGTAGGTCGCTGCGCCGACAGCTATGGCCTCGGGCGAAGCACGCGCGAGACCCTGCCCTCTTTTGCGAGCTCGACCGTCGCCCTATCGCGTTGGCCGCGCTCGCCTGCCTGAGCAACCAGGACCGCGTTCCGGCGTCAAGGCGACCGTTGCGGCGCCCTGGACATTTTGAGGAGCGCGTACGGCTTATGCAGGCCGCTATCGGCTCAAAGACCTTCGACGATCCGAATGTCCCGCTCGGCGGCGTCCGGTCCGAGTGTTCGAAGCGCCTCCTGGTAGCCGGGGCTGTCATAGGCCGCGAGCGCGGCCTCCACGCTCTCGAACTCTATAAGCACCGTGCGCTGCTTTAGTCCGTCTTCCTTGACCGCCGCGGCCTCGCCGCGCGCCAACATCTTGGCGCCCATCGCGGCAAGCGCTGGCCCGGCCAGCTTGGCGTAAGCGGCAAGCGCATCGGGATTGGAGATCGAACGATAAGCCGATATCCAGTATGCCTTAGCCATTGAACAACTCCCTCTAGAATTCCCGCGGAGCGTTGAGACGCGCTCCTCGACAGCGTCTTGCCCCTCTTCGCTCATCCGCGCAAATGAACTGAAATAAGGACTGAACGGACTCACATCGCCGTGTCGAACGAACGGCCCTTGACGCGCTTCTGGTTCTCAAAGATCGATCCCTGATGCGGCGCTGGCGGGTACGGCATGCGCACGGGAACTTCGCGTAGGCGCGGCTGCAACGTCGGCTCGCCGCGCACCATCATGGCGTTGAAGCTTTCGAGGTCTTTGAACCAATCGGAACGCAAGGGCCACGCGTCGGCGGCACGATAGCCAAACAGCAGCAACGGCCGGTCGCGGTCGGAAAGGTTGTCCCTCGATCCGTGAACCGTGCGGACGTGGTGTAAGGAGATGCTCCCCGCCTTTCCCGTCACCGGCACGGCCTTCGCGATATCCAACCCCGCCGCAACTGGATCCATAGCGCCGGCGAAATAACCCTGATGATGATGATCGTAAACGGGTCCCCGATGCGAACCCGGAATCATCAGCATGGGACCGTTCTCCAGTGTGCAGTCCTCGATCATGACGCCGACCTCGACAATGTCGTCGTTGGTGTGGGGATAGAAGGCCCAATCCTGGTGCCATTCCACCGGCTCGCCGCCCCGCGCCGGCTTGATGTTGAGCTTGGAATGATCCATGCGCAAATTTGGACCAATCAGTTGGACGACGAGATCCATGATCCACGGCGACGTCAGCATCTCGGCGTAAATGTCGCCGTTGACGTGCGGATCCTTGATCCGGCGAACTCTCGGATTTGCCGACGAATGTTTGTCTTCGAGATCGAAGATGGCGTCGCTGGTTGATACCTCACGCGACTTCTCGATCAATTCGGAGAGCTTCGCCCGCGAGCGCGCCAGATAATCTTGCGGAACCACGTTGGGCACAATGAGATAGCCATCCTCGTCATAGGAGTCGATCTGCGACTTCGTCAGCATGGCTTCCTCCATTTCACGCCGTTCCCGTGAGAGCGGGTTGGCCTTTACGTATTCGTCTCGCGCGCTGCCTCGGCGCGACCGCTTTTAGCTGACCGCAGCATCGCCTCTACGACCTCGACGGAGCGCAGGCCGACGCTGGCGTCTGCGCAATTCTCGACTTCGCGGCCGAAGCAGAGATCGACGAAGCGGTTGACCGGCTCGACGCAGTCGTAAGCGCCTCCGCCCTTGGGGATGGCGATGTCCTCGTCATCGCCATCGTGTCGACGCAGAACAAGACGTTCACGCTCGACGTCCAACAACAGCATGCCCGCGTCGCCGAATACGCGAATATCCACTTGGAATGGCGAGCCGGCGGGAACCGTCGCCGAGCCCGACAGCGAGCCGGTTGCATTGTCGGAGAAACGCACGGAAACGGCATCATAGAGATCGGCGCCGAGCTCGGATCGGCCGACAAAAGCGAACACGTCTTTGGGCGTGAGATCGGTGACGTAAAACAGGCCTCCCAGCATGTGGGTGAGCTGGCCCCACCCGTAACCGCCGGTCTTCGGATTGGCCCAGGTTTGTGGATCGGGCCGGAACATCTCTTGCTCGGTGCCGGCGAGATCCGATCCGGTCATCAGGTCGCCGACCGGCGTCGCCATCTGCGCGCTGACATGCCGAATACGGCCTATCCGACCAGCTTGCACCAGGCGGCGCGCCGTTGCGAAAAACGGCTTGAAGTTCCAACCATAGGGCACAAGCACCTGAAGATCGTTGGCGCGGGCGAGAGAGGCGATGGCGCGCGCCTCGGCAGCGGAAACCGTCATCGGCTTTTCGATCAGGACATGGATGCCCTTTTCCAGCGCCGCAATCGCGTGGGCGCCGTGCAGGTCATGGGGCGAGGCGACAACCAGCGCATCCATCGGCGCCTCGGCCAACATTGCGGCGAAATCCTGCGAGCCGTAGGGGATGCCGAAGGTTGCTTGCACTTTGGCGAGTTCAGCCGCGCCGAGCCGGCAGACTGCTACAAGTTCCACATCAGGACGAGCTTTCAGGATCGGCATGTGGTTCGCGACAGCCCACCAACCGGCGCCCGCCACGCCAACACGCAGCTTGCCGCTCATTCGCCGTCTCCAATCGGGGAGATTAGGCGATTCATGTCGATATCAACGAAGACTCCGCGCGCGATCTTCACTGCGGTTCCGCCCTGTGTTCATCTTTGGGGACCGTTTCTCGGCCGGTCAAAGCATTGCACGCTACGCCTAGTCGGCGCAACAATTTCGACCGGCCCTGGTAAGAGCCTTTGGCGCTACGGCATTTTCGGAGCAGCCAGACGTCTTGAGGCGGATGTGTTCGACCAGCGCTCGCCTGGAGTGGCGCGGGCGCCCGCGTCCACCTAGTCGTAGGACATTTAGAAGCGACGATTTACATGCTCTGTAACTCGCCATTGCAGATACAAATTTGGCAATATGGATCTCACGCGTGCCGCAATTCGACCTCAAGTTCGTCCGCCGCCATCTCGCGCCCTCCAGGGAATTGCGCGCGGCGATAAATCTTTCGAATACGCTTCTTGTATCCGGGCGCGACGAAACCGGAGCGCCCATTGGCCTGGCGCCGAGCGTCGCGCGCTCGCCACTCGGCTTGATGTCCCTCTCGCGCTTAGGCCGTTTGCAACGCCGGGAGAGATTGCTGATTGGGCGGGCGCGGATGTTTGGGACGTCGCTTGGATCGGCTCGGAGCACGCGCGAAAAGATCTAATCGCAAGGCGGGAGGACGGGCGAAAGCCTCCCATCCCGAACGGGCGCCAAGTGAATAAAGACCGTAGGCCTGCGCGTGCTGCAAAATCGTGCTCGACGACCGCCCCGCCCGACAGCAGCGTC
>JAYTRP010000193.1:0-5979 GCA_043746145.1 Hyphomicrobiales bacterium
GTCGCCGCCAGCCTGCTACATGCGGCTGGAGTTCCCGAGCTTATCGCCGCGACGCTACCAGACTACGAGGCGGCCGCGGTCGCCTTCGCCCGCGCTCCAGATCGCCTCGAGACCATAAAAAGAAGATTGTCGCAGGCCAAGGCGACGAGCGTGCTGTTCGATACGCAGCGTTTCGCTCGCGATCTGGAGCGCGCCTTTGCCGCGATGCATTCGCGCTATCTCGCGCACAAGGCGCTAGCCGACATCGATCTCGGATAAGACGGCGTCGATCTACTCTCGTCGCCGCGATCATCGGCGCTATCGGCAAGACGTTCAGCCGCTCCGGCGGGCGCGGTCCTGCGCCATGACGTTTGCCCTGGATGCGCAACTAGGAGCAGCAAAGGCCGATCTGGTCGCTTGTCGACGCCGTGCGGAACTACGCGAGAGGCGGTCCCTATAACAGAGTTGTTCCCCACATTTTCGGACCTGCGAATGAGCGGGTTCGCTGCGGAGCGACGCTGGATTTAGCAAACGGGGCGTGTTGAAACGAACGATTCGGATGTCTACAAAATTGAAAGTTGAATGATCTGCGACGGCGTCGTGTCTACTCGCGACGGCACGATCGTGAAGAAGAGTTTGACTTACTGCGGGGGCGAAATGTCCTTCCTCGGCCACAACCGAACGGAAAAAGATCGCTTTTTGTAGCGGGGTGGCGATCTCGATCGGCCCGATTTGCAGCTCGATAAATGCGTACGCTTAAAGCAGCACTGGGACGTCAACTATCGGCATTGGCTAGTTGAGGTGAGCTTACCCGTGAAGAACGTCTCCCAAGGCAATTGATGTCATATCACGCCGTAGGGAGGCATTACATTGACAACACCGCGTTCGGATTTCACGTTCGAGTTCAAAAAACGGGCGGTTCGGCTTGTTCACGGCGGACAACGTCCTAGCGCGTCGCTTGGGATATCGGGTCAGGCGTTGAGCTATTGGATCAAGGCTGAGGCCGCGGGTCGTTTGACGGAGCGCGCGGGGGTTAAGGCGATCAGCCAAGAGCGGATAGAAATCAGCCGGTTGAGTAAATCGAGGGCTTCGACGCTCGCCATAGATATAATCTGGCGCAAGTTCGTCATATTACCAAGCCATTATTCAAATGGCCCGGCATTCATAAATTGATGTTCAAGGATTATTTGGAGGTCTTCATTTGGGAGTTTCAACTTGAATGGATGGAAACGATGGCGACGACAGTGCCGGGCTGGATTACGGAGCAGCTTCGCGGTCGTAATCCCCCGCTGTAATGATTTTCGACATATGGCGCCGCGCTTGTTTTGTGATTCGTCAAATGGGGCGTTTTACATTTTGCCAAGAACGCGCATCAGCTCGGTGATCTTCTCGCGCTGTTGCTTGGGGTCACCGCCCGAAATCGCATGTTCGACGCAATGCGATACGTGATCCTTCAAGACCTCCTCCTCGACGCGCTTCAACGCCGCACGTACGGCGGAGACTTGGGTGATGACATCGATGCAGTAGCGATCGTCGCCAATCATCCCGATCAGACCGCGCACTTGGCCCTCGATGCGGCTGAGACGCTTGAGGCATGACGCCTTCGTATCTGTTTGCATGATTGCATAGATACCCCACTTGGGTATATTGGGCAAGCACCCTATACCCCGTAGCGTATCGGCGGCAAAGGATCGCGCGCATGACTGACCACGCTCATCACGAAGTCTCAACCAGCGGCGAAACCGTCAAGGACCCGGTCTGCGGAATGAATGTCGATCCGCGTACTTCTAAACATCGCGCGACCCACGACCATAAGGATTTCCATTTCTGCTCGGCCGGCTGCAAAGCCAAGTTCGAGGCTGATCCCGCCCGCTATCTCGAAGCGGGCAAGGAGGCTGCGGCGCCTGTGGCCGAGGGCGCGATTTTCACCTGCCCGATGCATCCCCAGATACGCCAGGCCGGCCCTGGCTCTTGCCCTATTTGCGGCATGGCGCTTGAACCTGTGATCGCCACGGCAGAGGTCGGCGAGAACCTTGAGCTGACCGACATGACACGGCGGTTTTGGGTCGGTCTGGTGCTAACTTGGCCCATATTCGTTCTTGAAATGGGAAGCCACATTCCCGCGCTCGGCCTGCATCACTTCGTGTCGCCGCGCGTCTCGATCTGGATTCAATTTATTTTATCCACGCCTGTCGTCTTATGGGCGGGATGGCCGTTCTTCGAACGGGCCTGGGCGTCGGTTGTGCATCGCAGCCTGAACATGTTCAGCCTGATCGCGCTGGGAACCGGCGCCGCCTACCTCTACAGCCTCGCCGCCACCTTTGCGCCGGGACTGTTTCCTGAGGGGTTTCGCGGGATGGGCGGCGAGGTCGGTGTCTATTTCGAAGCCGCCGCCGTCATTATTGTTCTCGTGTTGCTGGGCCAGGTGCTCGAATTGCGCGCTCGCGAGCAGACCGGCGGCGCAATCCGCGCGCTGCTTCGGTTGGCGCCGAAAGTAGCGCGGCGCTTGCGATTGGATGGTCAGGACGAGGAAGTGGCGCTCGAACGGGTGCAAGTTGGCGACCGCCTTCGCGTGCGGCCCGGCGAGGGCGTGCCGGTCGATGGCGAAGTGCTCGAGGGCAGCGGAGCCGTCGACGAATCCATGGTCACGGGCGAATCCATGCCGGCGGCCAAGCAGCCTGGCGACAAACTTATCGGCGGCACGGTGAACGGCACGGGATCTCTTGTCATGCGCGCCGACAAGGTAGGCGCGGACACCATGCTTGCCCGCATCGTAGCGTTGGTCAGCGAGGCGCAGCGGAGCCGCGCGCCGATTCAGGCTTTGGCGGACACCGTGTCGGGCTACTTCGTGCCCGCAGTGCTTGGCGTTGCCGCGCTCGCCTTCGCCGTGTGGGCGGTGTGGGGTCCCGCCCCCTCGCTGTCTTACGCCCTGATCGCCGCGGTCTCCGTTCTCATCATCGCTTGCCCGTGTGCGCTTGGCCTCGCCACGCCGATGTCGATCGGCGTGGCGATAGGCAAAGGGGCGGGCGCCGGCGTCCTGATAAAGTCGGCGCAAGCTCTGCAAAGCATGGAAAAGGTCGATACGCTGGTCGTCGACAAGACCGGCACGCTTACGCTGGGCAAACCAAGTGTGACGGCCATCCTGCCGGCTGCGGGACTGTCGGAGGTCGAGATCCTGACGCTGGCGGCCAGCCTTGAGCGATCCAGCGAACATCCCCTGGCCGCCGCCATCGTTAGCGCAGCTAAGGATCGCGGCGTGGCTACGCAGGAGCCGGCGGAGTTCGCCTCTGTCACCGGCGAGGGCGTTACCGGCTCCGTCGGGGGCAGGGCCGTGGCGCTCGGCAATGCGAAGTTGATGGCGGGCCTCGGCATTGCTTTCGCCGATCTCACGCCCAAGGCCGACGAACTTCGCCGTGACGGCGCCACCGCAATATTTCTTGCGGTCGACGGTAAGCCCGGAGGGGTTATCGCCATCGCCGACCCCATCAAGCCTACAACGCAAGCCGCGCTCGATACGCTGCGGGGCTACGCAATACGCATTGTCATGTTGACGGGAGACAATAAGACAACGGCCGAGGCAGTCGCGCGCAAGCTCGGCATTACGGAGGTCGAAGCTGACGTTCTTCCCCAGGACAAGAACCGCATCGTCAAACAACTCAAGGCCGAGGGACGCGTCGTCGCCATGGCCGGCGATGGCGTAAACGACGCTCCGGCTCTGGCTGAAGCGGTCGTGGGAATCGCGATGGGAACGGGAACGGAGGTCGCGATCCAGAGCGCCGGCATTACGCTGGTGAAAGGCGATCTTGCAGGCATCACGCGCGCCATCGTATTGAGCCGAGCGACCATGCGAAACATTCGCCAGAATCTGGCGTTTGCGTTTGCTTACAACTTGATTGGCATCCCGATCGCCGCTGGCGTTCTCTATCCTACGTTCGGCATTCTGCTCAGCCCCATTATTGGCGCGCTAGCGATGTCGCTCAGTTCCGTATCGGTGATTTTTAACGCGTTGCGGCTGCGCAGCTTGAAGCTTTAGGGCGCTCCCCGCGCAGCGCTACCGCGCTAGTCTGAGCCGCGCCGGCAGCCCGTCACGCGGTTGCAGGATCGGCCGTAATCTCCAGGCGGGTTAATAGCCTGGGGCAGGGGCTCATCTTTGGACAGGACGAGCGAGCGGACCTCCGCGCGAAGGCGTTCCTGCCATTCGCTTTTAGAGCTGAGGAACCAGACGAACGACGTAAGCGACGATGTCAGCGTGTCGTGCGCGGCCATTATGATGAAATTCATGTGCTCGCATATTTCCTGCGGCGCGAGCCGCGATCCGTTCTCTTTGACGGGTGAGTGACGAGCTTCGGCTAGCCCGCTTCCATCGCAAGCGCGTTCACGACGCCCGCACGTTGATCCATGCGCGCGCCGTGCTGCGCCAATCGCGGAAATTCGGCGACGTCCACGCCGTGCACCGGCAGCCAGCGCGCCAGCGTGAACAAATACGGGTCGACGAACGAGTAATTCTCGCCGAGCGCCCAAGGGCCTTTGAACATACGCTCATCCATAAACGCGAAGCAGGCGCGCATGTTGGCTGGAGACTTGCGCCGCATGTCCTCGTGCGAGCGCTCCTCATCCGCCCAACGGGATGCGCGCGGGCGGTGTGCGTGAATGACATGAACGGTGGAGCACAGATAACTCGCGAATGCCTGCGCCTCGGCAAAGCCGAAGGGGTCGACCGGCGCAAGTTTGGCTTCTGGAAAGCTCTGCGCGATGAAGCCGAGGATCGCGGGAGTCTCCGTCAGCACCCCGTGCGGCGCGACCAGCGCTGGCACGCGGCCTTTTGGATTGATCGCGAGATAGGGGGGCGACTGTTGCTGATTGGACGCGAAATCGATGCGCTCGGCGATGTAATCCGCGCCTGCGTCTTCGAGCGCGATATGCGAGGCCAGCGAGCAGGTTCCCCTGCTGTAATAAAGCGTAAGCATGGTCAAGCCTTCAATCGCAATTTTTCCGCCGCGCGCGGCGCGAAATAGGTCAGCACGCCATCCGCGCCCGCGCGTTTGAACGCGATCAGGCTCTCCATCATCGCCCTGTCGCCGTCGAGCCAACCATGGTTGGCCGCCGCCATGATCATCGCGTATTCGCCGCTTACCTGATAGGCGAAAGTCGGCGCGCCGAACTCGTCTTTCACGCGGCGGATGATATCGAGATAGGGCATACCAGGCTTCACCATCACCATGTCGGCGCCTTCGTCGAGATCGAGTTGCACCTCGCGCAGCGCCTCGTCCGAATTGGCCGGGTCCATCTGATAGGTGCGCTTGTCGCCCTTGAGCGCGCCTTTCGACCCGATCGCATCGCGAAACGGCCCGTAGAAGGCCGAGGCGTATTTGGCGGCATAGGCCATGATCTGCACGTCGATGAAGCCCTCGTCGTCGAGCGCTTTGCGGATCGCCCGCACGCGGCCGTCCATCATGTCAGAGGGCGCGATCACGTCGGCGCCGGCGCGCGCCTGGGTCAGCGACTGCCGCACGAGCGCCTCGACGGTTTCGTCATTGAGGATCACGTCGCCCGCCATCAACCCGTCATGACCGTGGCTGGTGTAGGGGTCGAGCGCGACATCGGTGATCAGCCCAAGCGCGGGAAACTCCTTTTTGATTGCTCGACACGCCTGGCAGACGAGATTGGCTTCGTTATAAGCCTCGCTGCCATGTTCGTCTTTCAGGCTCTCCTCGGTGAAGGGAAAAAACGCCAGCGCCGGAATCCCGAGCTTCACGGCTCGCTCCGCATCACGCAGGGCCTCGTCGATGCTGAGCCGCTCGACGCCCGGCATCGCCGTCACCGGAGCGCGGGTCTTAGCGCCCTCGATCAGAAATAGCGGCCAGATAAGATCATTCGTTGTCAGCACATTCTCGCTGATCAGCCGGCGCGCCCATTCCGCCTTGCGATTACGGCGGGGGCGCATGATCAGGTCGAGCGAGGCCGGGGAGAGGGCGGTTTGCGGCCGCGGCGCGTCGCGCA
>JAYTRP010000194.1:0-5979 GCA_043746145.1 Hyphomicrobiales bacterium
TCAGAGCGTGCCCGAGGGCAAGCGCTATCATGGCTCGCCAGCCGAGGAGACCGTCACTAACTTCCGCCTGATCGACAATTTCAAGATCGGCAGCTGGCGCCGCGCGCTGTTCAGCGTCGGCCAATTATTCATCTTGCTCGTGCTGCTCGGCCCGGTCGCCGACGTCGTGGCGACCTATCTGCTCGCCCTTTGGGCGGCCGACGCCGACGTGCAGACGCTTGGGGCCGCACCGCTGGCGACACTGACGACACTGCTGCCGCTCGTCTTCGCGGGCTCGCTCATCCTGTTCGTCGGCTCGCTTGGCGCCAGTCTCGCCGCTGTCTACGTCATCCCCCGCCTCGCCAGTCTTTTCCTTCGCGAGGGTCGGGTTTACCCGCTGTATGGTCTCCATCATTTCTTGCAGCGGACCGTCGAGGGCTTCTCCAATTCGACCTTCTTCAACCTGCTGTTTGGCGACACCGTCTATATCGAGAGTTTCCTGCGCTTTGCGGGCGTCCGGATCGCACGCTCGGCGTCGACCGGCTCGAATTTCGGCACCGAGCAGCATTACGAGAACCCGTTCCTGTGCACGATCGGCGAAGGTACGGTCGCCTCGGACGGCCTGACGCTGGGCAATGTCGTCATGTCCAACCATGCCTTCCGGCTCGGCGCCTGCCGGGTCGGCGTCAACAATTTCATCGGCACCGACGTGTTTGTGCCGCCGAACGCGCGAACCGGCGATAATTGCATGCTCGCCACCAAGGTCATGGCGCCGATCGACGGGCCGATGCGTGAGAACGTGGGACTGCTAGGGTCGCCTTGCTTCGAAATCCCGCGTGCGGCGTCGCGCGATACTGAACTGGTCGGGCGTATCGACGAGCAGGAGCGACGGCGGCGCATCGCCAAAAAGACCCGGCATAACGCTGCGACCGCATTGGCGATGCTCGCGATGCACTGGTTCCAGGAATTTCTGGCGCTGTTCGCGCTGACCGCAACCGCTGAGATCTATGGCTGGAGAAATCTCGGCGCGATGTCGGCGGCGTTGGGGATCGTCGCAATCCTGATCGCCGCGCTGCACATTCTCGTCGAGCGTGGTTCGATCGGCTTCAAGCGGCTCGAGCCGATCATCGCCACCACCTACGATCCCGCTTTCTGGCGCGTCGAACGCTATTGGAAACTTTCCGGGGCGGGCTCCGTTTCTAGCTTGTTCGCGGGAACGCCGTTCCGCCCGATGGTGCTGCGCTGGCTCGGCGCCAGGGTCGGTCGCCGCGTGTTTGACGATGGCTGCAATATGAGCGAGCGCACGCTGGTGGAAATCGGCGATGGCGCGATCCTCAATCAGGGCGCGATGCTGCAAGCGCATTCGCTCGAGGAGGGCGTCTTCAAGTGCGACCATATCCGGATTGGCGCCGATTGCGCGCTGGGGGTTGGCGCGTTCGTTCACTACGGAGTGACGATGAACGCGGACACGCGGCTTGACCCCGACTCCTTTCTCATGAAAGGCGAGGTGACGCCGGCCCATTCGCATTGGCGCGGCAATCCCGCCCGGCTGGTCGGGCGCAGGATATCTACGTCGTCGTAAGGACTTCCGCTAATTCGTGACGGATGAATTCACCCCGTTTTTGACTTCGCTACGCCGATGGCGCGCCGCCGCTGGCGTGCGTCGCATACGAGATGGCGACGAATGCGCCTTCACGCCCCCCTCCCCTGAACCGCTCGCGCTTCGACGGGCAAGCGGCGCGGCGCGGATTGTCGCGCGAGCGCTACTCGGCCAATTTGGCGCGTACGCCGAGGCGCCGCTCACGCGAACGCCGGCTCGATATGCGCTTTGGCCGCAGGGTTTCGTCGGCTCGCTCGCGCATGATGCCGATTACGCGACGGCGACCGTGGCGCGTGCGTCCGAAATCGACGCGATCGGCGTCGACATCGAGCCGGCCGAATCGCTGCCAAAGGATGTCGTCGAAATCGCCTTGTCGCTACAGGAGCGCCGCGAGATCGGCGACGACCCGCTGCTGGCGCGAATGATCTTTTGCGCCAAGGAAGCCGTCTACAAGGCAATCAACCCGTTCGACGGAACGCCGCTCGAATATGAGGACATCGAAATCACGCTGCGCGAGCGCGCGGCGCGGCTCGCCGATGGGAGGCGGCTCGATCTGGCGACATACGCCGGGACGCATTTGCTCGTAGCGGCAATTAGCCCGCGTGGCGCGCTCAGTCGGGGCGACGCCCAGGGGAAATGGGTAACGGCGACATGAGCGCTCGGACCGTTTGCACGTCGGGACCCATCGCGGCGATCCCGTAACCGGCTTGCGTCCGCGCCGCGACCGCCGAGCCGCCTGCGCTCTCGCGGGCGAGCGCCCGGAGCGTCGGGGGCGCGTCGAGCGGTTCGATCATCAAGCCCGCGCGCGGCCGGCTGCCGTCCTCGTACAGAATCAGCACGGCAGGCGAAGCCATGCCGGACACGATCCGCGCGCCGACCAGCCGCCAATTCGCAGGCGATGCATTCAGCTCCGCAAGCGGCGCGCCGGCGAACCGCGGAGCCAGCCAAGCTTTCAGGGCGCGAAGATCGCCGGAAGCAAAGTCCAGCGGCGCGGAAGACGGCGTCGCGAACGCGCGAATCGCGGCTTTTCCGGCGTCCATCAGCGAGTCGCGGGGATCTCGAGGAGCGCTCCACACACCGGCCCAGAGAAACAACGCGGCGAGCAGCGCCACGGTTGCGACACGCCGGCGACGCCGCGGCGGCGAAACCTCGGCTGGGCCGCGCGGCGAAATGGGCGAGGGCTTCAAGCGGGCCGCAGAATTCTCAGCCGCACGCGCGGCTCGCGTGGCGTTCTCGTTCACGGGCCAGCTTAACGCGGGAGCGGCACGGGGATGCGGCGCAACGCCGAAAGCCGTTCGAATCGCTTCGTTCTGCGACTGCCAAGCCTCGACGCGGCGACGAAGATGCGGGTCGGCGCCAAGCGCGGCTTCGAATTCGCAGCGCTGCTCGGCGCTAAGAGCCTGATCGACGTAAGCGTGGCATTCGGCGGCGTTGAGCCGCTCCGTCATTTAATGATCCGCAAATGCGGCGCCCCTCGCCAGCCTGTATCCGCAGTCGATTCGAGACTTACGCCCATCTGCGCCGCGAGACGGCAGCGCGCTTGCTCGAGCCGTTCCAGCAGCCGCGCGAGCGGGATGTCCAGCGCCTCGGCGGCCTCGCGATGGGAGAATCCCGCCAGCGCCACGAACAGCAGCGCCTCGCGCAGTTCGATCGAGAGCGCCCTCACGCCGCTCACCACCGAAGTTCCGCGCGCGCTGGCGCCTTCGCACCAGTTCGCATCCTCGTCCAACGCCAGTCGGCGAATATGACGCCGGTAAAGCCGCACGAATTGAGCAAAAGCGCGCGCCCGAGGGGACAGCCGCGACGGCGCGTCGCACGAGACCGCGGCGACGCAGGCCTGACGGCTCAGTTTGTCGACGAGACGCACCGCAGCCGCATCGTCGACCACGTAACGTTCGTCACGCACGAGGGCCAAGCCGAAGCGGCGCAGGCTCCCCGTGTCGTCAACCCATTCTTGGTTTGCAGACACAGCCCAACCCACGACGTCTGATTTGGTTAACAGTTTATTCCGAACCCGACTACGCTCCAAGCGGATTGTGCTCGCCAGACACATTTTGTCGCAACGTTGATGGGCGAGCCTTCCCATGGCTGGGCGGCGACGCTATGGAGGTGTTCGGGGCTAAGAGGTTGCAATGACTGGCGAGAGCGGGAATGGCGGCGCGATGCACGGCCTTAAAGGCGTCATCCTGGGGGTCGCCAATAATAGATCGATCGCTTACGGGATCGCCAAGGCGGTGCGGGCGGCCGGCGCCGAAATTGCGCTGACCTATCAAGGCGACGCGCTGGAAAAGCGGGTGCGTCCGCTCGCCGCTGACCTCGGCGCGCATGTGCTGGGTCATTGCGACGTCACGTCAGGCGCGACGATCGACGCGGTTTTCGCCGAGGCCGAGAAGCTTTGGGGCGGCATCGATTTCGTGGTGCATTGCATCGCCTTCGCCGACAAGGACCAACTCAACGGCCGCTACATCGAAACGACCGAGGATAATTTCACAAAGTCGCTCGCAATATCCTGCTATTCCTTCACAGCCGTGGCGCAACGCGCTGAAAAGCTTATGAAAAATGGCGGATCGATGTTGACTCTCACTTATTACGGCGCCGAAAAATGGATGCCGCACTACAATGTCATGGGCGTCGCCAAAGCAGCGCTAGAGGCGAGCGTGCGTTATCTCGCCGCCGATCTCGGGGCGCAAAAAATCCGCGTCAACGCGATCTCAGCCGGCCCGATCAAGACTCTCGCCGCCTCGGGGATTGGCGACTTCCGCTACATCCTGCGCTGGAATGAATATAATTCGCCGCTGCGGCGCACGGTCACTATCGAGGAGGTCGGCCAGTCCGCGGTCTACCTATTGTCGCCGATGTCGCTCGGGGTCACCGGCGAAATCCTGCACGTGGATGCGGGCTACCACATTGTCGGCATGAAGCACCCCGACGCGCCCGATATCGCCGTCGTGGCGAGCTAAGGCGCGTCGCTCAGGCCGCCGCGTGGGGCTGCGTGAACAGCCCGTCGAGCAGAAGCAGCGCGACGCCAAGGCTGATCGCGGAATCGGCGACATTGAAAACGAAGAAATGGCGGCCAAAGGCGTGCAGGTCGAGAAAATCGACCACCGCGCCGTAAACGACCCGGTCGACCGCGTTGCCAAGCGCCCCGCCGATGATCAGGCCGAGCCCCGCCGTGACGACGCGGCTATGCGCGCGCATGAGCCAAACCCCTAGCGACGCCGCCACCAGCAAGGTGAAGCCGAGCAGCAGCGCGACGCCCAGCGGGGTGTCCTGACGCAAAAAGCTAAACGAGATGCCTTTGTTCCAGCGCAACACGAGATCGAGAAACGGCACAAGCGGCGTCGGGCTCGGATCGGCCCCGTCGAGCGCCCGCACCACCGCAAATTTCGAGGCCTGATCGAGCGCCAGCGCCAGGATTGCTGCAAGCCAGCCCAGCAGGCGGGGCTCGATCACGCGGGCGCCTTCAAGTCCCCAACCACTTTCAACGCCCCAAGCGCTTGCAACGCCTCAAGCGCTTTCAGTTCCCGCAGCGCCTTGGCGTCGCGCGGCGTCACATCGGGGTATTCAGGGTCCGCAGTCGCGGCATCGAAATAGCGCCACGAACGCGCGCATTTCACGCCCGCCGCTCGCCCGACGACCACCGCCGCGCCGGGCGCTTCAGGCGTCCGGAACGCGCCGTCGGGCGCCGGCTCCCGCGAAATCGTAAGTTCCGAGACGATGCAGACTTCCGCAAAATCGACCCGGTCCAGGACTTCGAGCCATTTCGCGTCCTCGATATAAAGTGTCGGATGCGCCTCGAGCGAGGAGCCGATCTCCTTGGCCGCGCGCGCAATCTCGATCGCGCCGGTGACCGCGAAGCGCAGCTTGCGAAGGCTTTCCCATTGCGTGGCGAGTTCATCGTCGCGCCACTCCTCGGGGATTTCCGGGAACTGTTCGAGATGAACCGAAGGCGCCCCGGGGTCGCGAGAGTCCCAGACCTCCTCGGCCGTAAAGACGAGAATTGGCGCCAGCCACACCGTGACGGCGCGGAACATGTGTTCGATCGCGCGCAGGGAGCCGAGCCGTTTCATGCTGGACGTGGGCTCGCAATAGAGCGCGTCCTTGCGGATATCGAAGTAGAAGGCGGACAGATCCGTGTTGAGGAACGCGGAGAGGGTCGCCACGATCTTGGCATAGTCGAAATCGGCGTAGGCCTTGCGCACGACGACGTCCAACTCGACGAGTTTGTGCAGCATCAGCCGGTCGAGCGCCTCCATCTGCGAGAGCGCGGCCGTGTTCATCGGGTCGTAATGCGCCAGCGTGCCCAGCATCCAGCGGATCGTGTTGCGCAGCTTGCGGTAATTGTCGGAGACCATTTTCAGGATTTCCGGGCCGATCCGCTGATCGTCGGAATAGTCAAC
>JAYTRP010000195.1:0-5977 GCA_043746145.1 Hyphomicrobiales bacterium
GGCGCGATCGCCGTTGAACCGCCCCGAGTTTGCCGGACGCCCTAACTCCTGAGAGGATGGGGCTATGGCGGGCAAGACAACGAGCACGCTTTCGTCCGAGGTGCGCGAACACGCGGTGCGGATGGTTTCGGGAAGCGTGGCCGAACAGGCTTCGCGGAGGGCGGCGATTGTGTCGATCGCAGCGAAGATCGGCTGCACGGCCCAGACATTGAATGAATGGACGAAGAAGGCGGAGGTTGACGCTGGGCGTAAGCCGGGCGTGACCACCGATGTATCGGTCAAGTTGAAGGCCCTCGAACGAGAGAACCGAGAGCTTCGCCAAGCCAACGAGATCGTGCGCAAGGCGTCGGCATATTTTGCACGAGGTGAGAGCTCGACCGCCCGTTCAAACGATGAAAAGTGTTCACCGACGATCACCGTCATACACATGGGGTCGAGCCGATCTGCAAGGTGTTGCAGATGGCCCCATCCTTTGCCCGGCGGGCGAATGTCTTCATTCGCCGAGAGGGGACGTATCACGACCATGCCGCCAAGCGCGCCGATCCCCGCAAACTGTCGGCGCGGGCGCAGCGCGACGTCGCCCTGAGGCCCGAAGACTATCGCGTGTTCGAGGCGAACTTTCGTGTCTAAGGAGCGCGCAAGTTTTGGCGGCAGCTGAAGCGGGAAGACAAGGATGTGGCGCGCTGCACGGTCGCACGGCTGATGAAGTCCAAGGGCTTGCGGGGCGTCATTCGAGGCAAATCCATCCGCACCACTATCCAGAACTAGGCCGCGCCGTGTCCATTGGATCGCGTCAACCGTCAGTTCAAGGCGCAGGCGCCCCACGTCTTGTGGGTTTCGGATTTCACTTATGTCGCCACATGGCCGGGCTTCGTCTACGTGGCGTCGCGACAAACGCCGAGCGTTTGCGCTGTGATCGACGTCTACGCAAGGCGCATCGTCGGCTGGCGCGCCAGCCGGACAGCTCACACCGGCTTCGTACTGGACGCGCGGGACCTTTCGACAAGCTCAGGAGGCGATCCATGATCGGCGACCCGTGCGTGGCGACGACCTTGTCCACCACAGCGACAGGGGCAGCCAACTTAAGTTCAAGTGGTCGTCGCAACACCCATTTGGACGGACTGTAGGTGCTCGTCAAACGCCTCGGCGGGCGTCTTCCAGCCAAGGGTTTTCCGAGGCCTGGTGTTGGGAGCCCGTGCCACCCCTTGGCGTGCCTCTTTGCTGTGGGCGGTCAGGTCGGCGCCTTTTGGAAAATATTGGCGTAGCAGCCCGTTAGTGTTCTCGTTCGTGCCCCGCTGCCACGGGCTATGTGGATCACAGAAATAGACGTGCAGGCCCGTGTCGACCTTCAGTTTTGCGTGCTGCGCCATCTCTGCTCCCTGATCCCAGGTCAGCGATCTTCGCTGATCCCAGGTCAGCGATCTTCGCAGTTGCTCCGGCAAACTGGTGATCGCGCAAGCGATGCTGTCACGGACGGCTTCAGCACCGTGTCCGGCGAGCGCCGGTCCGTTCTCCGTGCGTGCATCTAAGCCGTGCTCCGCCATCCAGGGCAAGTGCAGCAGCATGGTGAACCGCGTCGTGCGTTCCACTAAGGCGCCGATTGCCGAACTGTCCAGTCTCAGGATGAGGTCGCCTTCCCAATGGCCAGGCACGGCCTGATCGGCCACCTCCGCCGGCGTTCGCTAATCATTATCTCCGGCACGATGAAAGACCTGCCTCGCCCACGGGAGCGCGCACGCGACATACGCAGTGCACGCCGGGTCCGCAGACAGGCTGTCAACTCACGACGCAGGGCCCCGCGGCCCTGCACGTAAAGCGATTGGTAGATGGCTTCATGGCTGATACGCATCGTCTCATCATCGGGAAAGTCGAGCCGTAGGCGTTGGGCGATCTGCTCCGGGCTCCACGCCGACGCCCGTCGCTTGTCCTTCCGAGGTCCGTGTCTGCGACCTTTCCACGATACTGTCGGCCCGAGAACCGCAGCGCCGCTTGGCGCAACGATCATTCCGGCCAGCCGATCTTGCACATAGGTTCGTAGCGTCGCGTTCTGCGCCAGCTTTGCAGGCTTCGGGCGCCTAGCGGCCCGCTCAGCATGCCATTGCGCCGTGGTGGCCCGATATTCCAACTCACCGCCGCGCGTGGCGGCGTTGCGGCGTAGCTCTC
The DNA here is from genome assembly GCA_043746145.1 of Hyphomicrobiales bacterium. Classification (GTDB taxonomy): domain Bacteria; phylum Pseudomonadota; class Alphaproteobacteria; order Rhizobiales; family Beijerinckiaceae; genus Roseiarcus. Next base: position 2,164 of record JAYTRP010000195.1, read on the forward strand.
GCGAGATCATCGATTCCGATCGCCCAAAGTGCCGGGCGATTTGACGCACCCCGGCGCCCTGGGCATGCGGAATAGCAAGCTCCTCCCGCTCGGCAAACGACAAGTATCGTCCAGACAAAGGCTTCAATGATGGCGCAAGCGTCGAGGGTGGCATGCCGCCTGCCTTTCGAAACCACTGCGCTCCTACCGGCGCCGAAACGCCCGCTCCCATCGCCGCGTCCTCGCTAGATAGGCTACCCGCAACCAATACCCAAAACGCCGCCGGTGCGCCTGCTGCGCGACCGGTGGTCGGCCCGGAGAACACAACTTGCCTCGTAACGCACGATCCGATCGACGTCGACCTACCATCCCAAAACCCCTCCAGAGTGTTGCAACGACCTCTTGAATCCGCTGGCTTCCTTGAACCAGTGCTCGCCTTCGAGGCGTTGGGCGCGGACCTTTTTTTACAGTGGATTTCTCTCTTCCGTTTCGCTCTTCGCGTCGATTACGAAGTCGAAACTGCCGTCGGTTATTCACAGGACGTCAGGGCCGACTCCATAGGTCTTTTCGAGTCGCTCCGCCTCAAACCCAAGAAACGATCCAGGTTTGCAAGCGCTTCTTCGCAGTGCTCGGCTGAAGCCTCAGGGACGAATTCGGCCACGGCCTCGTCAAACTCCGTGATGATGGCTCAGCGTTGGTCGTACTCGAGGATTCGATCAACAATCTCGGCTGCCTGCCTCCCGGGAATGGGCTGCGGCACATGGGTGGGGCGTACCTTCGGCGGCGAATGATTGTTGTTGACCGTAGAGGCGCTCGTTTAAAGTTTCTGGCCGCGAGCATCGAATTCCAGCTGGTAAGAGATTCATGCGGCTAAGGCTGAAAGCCAAGCCTGGAGTTCGCAATTCATCGGCAAGGACTTTGTCGACGATCCGTTTTTCCAGCGTTCGGATTGTGCCCTCGAACTGACCCAGGCGCTGTTGACGGAAGGCTGAGCGCGACCCCGGCTTGAAGTACAAGAAGTTCTCGCGTTGATCGGCGTGGGGACGGGCAAGGCGCGCAGCCGCGCCCGTCCGGCTTGGGTTCGGCCAATCGGTTGTCACGCGATCGACGACGAAACCAAGGTTGGGTCGAAACGGTCGCGCGTGACCAGGGTGCGCCGTTGCGCCAACGCCTTCTTAAAGTCAACGTGTTCACGCATCAGCGCCCGGAAATGCGCCTCCCAAATCTCGCGGTCAAATTCTGCGGCGAAGCGCAAGCCGAAGCCGCGCGGCGGATGCGCAGTCGCGTGGGCGACGAGCGCCAACCAGGCCGCGACGGCCGAAGTATCCCCAATTGCGAAATAGCGAACTGAAACCGCAACTGAGAGATCCGCTATCGGACGGAAACGGCGGTCGTCGATGATTTCGAGTGGGCGCCGCGAAAAGCCTTCGAAAAGAGCGATGGAGATGCCCAGGGCGGTCGACGCCATCACCTATGGCGGTCTGCGCGACGTGTTGCAGACAACGGCCACGACGATTGTGTGACGGTCAACAACCAACTCGCGCTCGACAAATGGGGCCATCCGATAGCCGCCACGACGCTCAACAACGACATGTGGGCAGCGCTGATCGAGAAAGCCTACGTCGCTTTCAACACGCAGACGGGAACGGTCAATTGTTCGGGCGGGCACGCCAACAGTTACGATACGTTGTCGGGGGGCATGGACAACGGCGTCGCCGCGATCACCAGGCAATCGATGCAGATACGAAGCGCCAACGAGGGCATGTCGGCGTCAAGCGCAACCGAGATTTTTAACGCCGTGGTCGCCGCCTTTCGGGCCGGTCAGGATGTGCTGTTCTCGACCGACGCCAACAGTTCGAAGGCGGGCAATTGGGTCAACGACCACATGTTCGCCGTCACCGGCGTCGACGCCTCGGCGGGCGCGCTGACGTTGTCCAATCCCTGTGGGACCGGCGGCGCAATGGGAGCACAAGAGCACGACGTTCACCCAGACGATGTCGCAACTGCAAACCGAGCGCGGCAAACTCTGGTACGCCACCGGGCGGCCCGCCACTGCGTGAAACCCGATCACGGCCACGACGCGGGCAACTCGACACCGCGTCCGGTCCGTATGCTTTCATCCGCCGCCAGCGCGATGCGCAACGATTCCACGGCGTCCTGCACATGCGCCCGCAGGTCGCGGTCGTTGCGGATGGCATCCAGAAACATCCGCTGCTCGCGCTCGCAAAGCTCCTGATGACCGGGCTCGCCTTCCATCTCGATTATCTCGTCGGGCTTGAGGAAGCGCCCATCCGGCCCCAGCGCAGAATGATGCACGCGCAGCGCGCTGGTGCGCGTATGGGCGTCGACGTCGGCGGAGGCGGATTTGCTCTCGTCCATCGCGATGGAGACCGAACCGTTCGGCCCGATCATGTCTTTGACGAAGAACGCGGTCTCGCTCATCATTGGCCCCCAGCCCGCCTCGTACCAACCGACGGAGCCGTCGTCGAAGGCCACCTGCAAGCAACCATAATTGTACATTGAGGGCGCGACCTCGGACGTCAGGCGCGCGCCCAGCGCATGAACGCGCACGGCCCGCGCCTGCGTCACCTGACACATCACGTCAATGTAATGCACGCCGCAATCGACGATGGGCGAGATGGTCTCCATCAGTTTCTTGTGCGTCGCCCATTGCGGGCCCGACGATTGCTGGTTGAGGTTCATCCGCATGACCAGCGGCTTGCCCAGCGTGCGGCCGATCTCGACGAACTTCTGCCACGAGGGATGCACGCGCAGGATATAGCCGATGACGATCTTCAGGCCCTTAGCCTGCGCTAGATCGGCAAGCTGTTGCGCCTGCGCCACCGTCTCAGCCAGCGGCTTTTCGATGAACACATGGCGCCCCGCCTCAAGCGCCATCGCAGCAAAAGCAGCATGGGTGTCGGGCCAGGTGTTGATGGAGACGGCGTTGGCGGGGGTCGCCAGCGCCAGGGCGTAATCGCTGAAAAGCGCGACGCCGGGAAATTCGGCCGCGATTTCGGGCCGCCCATGGACGTCGCGGCTGCACAGGCCCACGATCTCGAAGCCCTCGATGGATTGGTAGGCGCGGGCGTGGCTGAGGCCCATGTTGCCCAACCCCACGACGATGACCCGAACCGGCTTCATGACGCACTCCCCTGATTGACGCGCGCGCCGGTCTCGTCGAACAGATGCACGTCCTGCGCGGCGGCGCCGAAGCGCGCCGAGGCCCCCGCCTGCGGCGCGTCGCGGCCGCGAACCTCGGCGATCACCTGAGCCTCGCCGACGCGGGCATAAGCATAAGAGATCTCGCCGAGCCGCTCAACCATTTCGACGACGCCGGCAAGCTGCAACGGCCCAGCGCCGTCCAGGCGCAGATGCTCCGGGCGAACGCCGACCTTTAGCTTTACACCAGGGGCGAGGCCCACACGGAGCGCGAAATCCGGCAACGCTTCGCCGCCAATCGTAACGCCGCCGGCATCGCTTTGCTTAACGACGGCGTCGAAGAAATTCATGCCCGGTGAACCGATGAAGCCCGCGACGAACAGGTTGGAGGGCATGTAATAAAGATCGAGCGGCTTGCCCTCCTGCGCGATCTCGCCCTGGTTCATCACCACGATGCGGTCGGCCAGCGTCATCGCCTCGGTCTGATCGTGGGTGACATAAACCATCGTCGCCTTCAGCAACCGATGCAGCTTGGCGATCTCGACGCGGGTCGAGACGCGCAAAGCCGCGTCGAGATTGGACAGCGGCTCGTCGAACAGGAACACGTCGGGCTCGCGCACAATCGCGCGCCCGATGGCGACGCGCTGGCGCTGCCCGCCCGAAAGATCGCGCG
>JAYTRP010000196.1:0-1843 GCA_043746145.1 Hyphomicrobiales bacterium
CGTCCCCTCGCGCTAAGCGCGATCAGGCCTTGATGAACGGGCAACCGCCTTTGTCCATCGGACGCCAAGCATCTTCGGGACTAATGGTCGAGATCATCTTGAACGCGTCCCATGCGCTCTTTGATTCCGCAGGCGTCTTCACCTCCATGAGGTAGACGGGATGCAGCGCGCGTCCGTCTTCTCGGATCGAGCCTTTGCCAAACAGCGGGTCGTCGGTCGGCATCGCCTTCATGGCGTTGATGAGCTTGATCCCATCGTCGGCGCTCTTCAATTGCGCCATCGCCTTCATCAGATGCGCGGTCGCCGCGTACATGCCCGCATGCATGTCGTTTGGCATCATCTTGTTGGCTTGAACCGCCTGGAAGCGCTTGGCGAACGCGCGCGTGCCGTCGGTGAAGTCCCAATAGTAGGGCGTGCAGATCAGCGAGCCGGCCATGGTCTCCAACCCGAGCGCGGGCAGGTTGGTGATGTTGAGCACGAAGCTCGCGAGCTTCTGCTTTTGCGACAGCCCGAACTCATGCGCGCCCTTGAGCGCGTTGTTGAGATCGCCGCCTGCATTGGCGAATGCGACCACGTCGGCGCCCGAAGCTTGCGCCTGGAGCAGGAAGCTGGAGAAATCGGCCGTGTTGAGCGGGTGGCGCGCCTCTCCCAACACCGTGCCGCCCGCCGCCTCGACCGCAGCGGCGCAATTCGTCTTCAGGTCTTTGCCAAAGGCGTAATCGGCGGTGATGAAGAACCAGCTTTTACCGCCCCGGTCAGTGACCGCCTTGCCGAGGCTGTGGCCAACCTCGTAAGTGTCGTAGGTCCAGTGCACGAAATTGCGCGAGCATTTCGGCCCCGTCATGACCGAGGAGCCGGCGCCCGAGCCGATCACCGCTTTGTTCTTGTCGGTCGCGACCGCAAGGACGGCGAGTGCGACGGCCGAGTTCGGCAGATCCATGATCACGTCGACATGGTCTTCGTCGAACCACTTGCGCGCGATCGCGGCGCCGATATCGGGCTTGTTCTGATGGTCGGCGGCGACGATCTCAACGGGAACGCCGAGCTTGGCCGAATAATCCTCGACCGCGAGTTGCGCCGCGATCACCGATCCCTTGCCCTGGAAATCGGAATAGACGCTCGACATGTCGTTCATCACGCCGATCTTCAGCGGGCGCGCGGCCTGCGCTCGTGCGAGGCCCGGAATGAGCGCCACGACGGCAGCGCCCCTCAGCAATTCTCTTCGGTTCATGTTACCCTCCCTGTTTATCGCGCCATGCAGCGCGGTTTACGTTCAGCTCAACTCGGTAAGGCGGCTCAGCGAAGCGATCAGCCGCTCGCGCTCAGCCCGACCCATCAGCGCCTCGATCGAGTTTTCCTGTTGCGCTTGCGCCTCGCGCGCCTCGCCTAACAGCGCCTTTCCAGCCGCGGTTAGAGCCAGCGCATTGGAACGCCGGTCGGCGCCGTAGCGCACCCGCTCGGCGAGGCCGCGGCGTTCGAGTTCGTCCATCATCGCGACGAAATTTGGCCGCTGGATGCCGAGCGCGCCGCCGATGTCCGACTGGCGCCGGCCTGGATTGGCGTCGATCGCAACCAGCGTGGAAAATTGCGCCGGCGTTAGCGCTAACTTGGAAAAACGACGCGCGAAATCGTCGAACACGACCATCTGCGCGCGGCGCAGGGGATAGCCGACGACCCCAGCGAGCCCCGAAAGATCGACCGGGCCGACGTCTTCGGAAGGCTCGACTTCGATGCGCGCTGACTTAACCACCGCGAGGCGCCGAAAGCCTGCGGATCACGATTTCAGGGATCGGTTGCGACTTCAGGCGCTTGGCGTCATCAGGGTGCGGTCCTGCCCAGACCC
>JAYTRP010000197.1:0-5974 GCA_043746145.1 Hyphomicrobiales bacterium
GCATGCCTCGCCGCGAGGGCGAGGTTTTGCGACGGGGAACAGCCATGTGAGCCTCCAAAAATAAGCCCGGTCAAACGGCTGCGCCGGACCGGGGTAAAATCATATCGGGCTCCTACATGAATTTTTTCAACGACGCCAGTCCCCATGCGCCCCTCACTTTTTCGTCCTGCCGCGATTTCGCCCCATATGTTACGACATCGCGGCGGATTGGCGGCGAATTTATAAAGGTTACTATTTAGAGAGCGGCGCACCGTTGCTGTAATATCACGGCGGCAGGAGAATTTTTACTCTATATTTAGGCATCCCGGGTTAATATCTTGAACCTGGTCTTGGCCTTAGCGTGGGCGGCGGCGTATTCTGGGAGAGATGGTCATGATGCGGAAAGTTTTTCTCGGTGTGAGTTTGGCCGCAGCGATGGCGGTCGCCGGTTGCAACACCCCCCAGGGCCAAGCGGCTGGCGGCGGCGCTCTCATCGGTGGCGCGACGGGCGCGCTGCTGGGCGCGGCGATCACCGACCGCCCGGGCGGCGCGTTGCTTGGCGGCATCGCGGGCGCGGCGGCGGGCGCTATGATTGGTTCGGCCTCGGCTGGCGAGGGTGGGTCCCGTCGTCGATGCGCCGAATCTTACTATGATTATGACGGCCGTCGGGTTTGCCGGGAATGGTACTAGGGCCGGCTGCCGCCGCATCGGGCTTTGCCGCCGATTCCGCGCGGGTCGCCGAAGTTCTCCCTTCGCCCAATCACGGGGAGCGCCGCGGCTATGCGCGTCCCAACAGCCTCGTGCTGCACTATACCGACATGCCGACGGCGGCCGCCGCTATCGCGCTTCTGCGCAACCCTGCGTCCGAATTGTCTTGCCACTACGTGATCGAAGAAAGCGGCCGCGTCGTGCAACTCGTGCCCGAAAGTCGGCGGGCCTGGCATGCCGGCGTTTCGTTCTGGCGCGGTGAGCGCGATATGAACTCGGCTTCTATTGGGATCGAAATCTGTAACCCGGGACATGACGGCGGCCTGATCGCTTATCCCGATGCGCAGATAGTCGCGACGATTGCTTTGTGTCGCGACGTGATGTCCCGCCGGGGCATCGGGTCGCAGCGGGTGCTCGCCCATTCCGACATTGCCCCGGCGCGCAAAAGGGATCCGGGGGAGCACTTCCCGTGGGCGCGGTTAGCTGCGTCTGGCGTGGGGCTTTGGGTCGAGCCGACGCCACCGTCCCAACCGCTCGCGTCACGAGGCGGCGACGGGCCACATGTGCGCGGGCTGCAAGTGTTGTTGGCGCTTTTTGGCTACGATATCGAGGCGAACGGTGTCTACGGCGCAGCTCTGGAGAAGGTGGTCGCCGCGTTCCAGCGACGTTACCGGCCCGAGCAAATCGATGGCATGGCGGATGCCGGACTTGTTCAAATGTTGCGCGCTCTGAACGAATTGGCGTCCGACCCACACGCGAAAATCAATCAACCCATTTCCGTTAAGCCGCGTTAACCCGACTTTCAGACAATTCGTACAGTGTCGCTATGCTCGCGTATTTGAGCCGTCTTTACAGAGAGTGTGCAATGAGGCTCACAGGTTTTGGCGTCTTCGTTCTCGCGGTCTTCGCGTCTGCGGTGACGGGGGGTCTCGGTTCGGCGCAGGCGGCCGACAACGAATATGAGATCGCCTCCAACGACGGCTATGGACTGCAGGAATGTCTCGACTCCGGCAATGAATGCGGCAGCGTCGTCGCTGACGCCTGGTGCGAGGCGCACGGTCATGGCCATGCGCTCTCCTATGGTGTTCGCGGTGCAACGCGCGTCGCCACTAGCGACGAGACCTATGTCGTTAAGTGCGGCGACTAAGATTTACTTTATGAAGTCACCACACTTTGGTACATCGCCCTGCGTTCCCCACGGTTGAATCGGCACTGTCGAGGTGGAATTTTTCGGCGATCCGTCGACCAATTTGTCGGTATAGGTCATATAGACGAGAATGTTTCGCTTGGGGTCACAGCCGCGAACAATTTGCATTTTCTTGAAGAACACCGACCGGCGTTCGGAAAAAACTACGTCGCCCTGCGACGCCTTGCCGGTAAATTTGATCGCTCCATATTGCCGACAGGCGAGGGAAATGTCGGACGTCTGCTCGGCCAATCCAAGAGCGCCCATCAGGCCACCCTTCTCCGGCGCCGTATAGTGACAGGCAATTCCCTCCACGAGCGGGTCGTCGACGCCATAGACAGCCAATTTGTCGTTAGGCGTCAACAGCTTGAATGTCGTCGACTTGCGGAAAATCAGATCGGGATCGGATGACTCCGCGCGCGCGGCGTCCGTGACGCAAATCGCTGCGACGAGGGCGAGTGTCATATGGCCATACCATTTCATGCGCCGGGCGCTCCTAGTCGCCGAGCCGCTTCTCTGCGGCCCGGAGCGATGGAAATAAGATGCGCTGTCGCGGCTGCAAGCTATGAGGCGCCCTTATCGGACCTTTGAAAACAAAAAAAATGCCCGCGAGCCAAAGCTCGCGGGCGGGGCGGTGGCGGCTCGACCCTAAGGCCCGGCCGGGTTATGACGTGAAGCGTCGGCGAACGAGGGTTCCTCTGGAATGAATGTGCTGATTCTAGGATCCGGCGCTCGGGAGCATGCCCTTGCAGCGGCGGTCGCTAAGTCGACTTTGCTCAACCGCCTCTATGTCGCGCCGGGAAATCCGGGCTGCGAGCGCGTCGCGACCCTAATCGACCTAGATCCCAGCGACTCGTCGTCGGTGATTGACGCATGCCGCGCTAAAGCTATCGATTTCGTGATCATCGGCCCCGAGGCGCCGCTGGTGGCGGGCGTCGTCGACGACTTGCATGACGCGGGCGTCCTGGCGCTCGGCCCCAATCGCATAGCGGCGCAACTCGAGGGTTCGAAGGGATACGCAAAGGACTTCTGTCGCGAGTTCAACATCCCAACCGCCGCATATCGACGTTTTCATGAATGCAGCGCCGCGCTCGATTATATCAACGTTCAAGGCGTGCCCATTGTCGTGAAGGCTGACGGACTGGCGGCCGGCAAAGGAGTCGTCGTCGCGATGACGCTGGCGCAAGCAAAGGAAGCGGTCGGGGCGCTGTACCAAGTCGACGCTGGCGCGGAATGCGTCGTCGAGGCGATGCTGAGTGGACCCGAAGTCTCGTTTTTCGCCCTCTGCGATGGCGAACAATCGGTGGCTTTCGGCGACGCGCAGGACCACAAGCGGGTCGGCGACGGCGACATTGGCCCCAACACAGGCGGCATGGGCGCTTATTCACCCTCGCCGCTGATGACGCCGGAAATGAGCGCGTGCGTCATGGAAGAAATCATCGCGCCGACGATAGCAGGAATGCAGGCGCGTGGGGCGCCGTTTCGCGGGATTTTGTTCGCCGGGCTAATTTTGACGCCTACGGGGCCGCAATTGCTGGAATACAATGTACGCTTCGGAGATCCCGAAGCTGAGGTCGTACTGCCGCGCTTCGAGGGGGATCTGCTGGTTTGGCTGCACGCTACGGCGTCAGGAAAGTTGCCAAACGGTTCGCCGCCCTTCTCGCGACAATCTGCACTCGCAGTGGTGATCGCGGCCTGCGGCTACCCCGGTCCCTATGGAAAGGGCGACGCCATCGGCGGGCTCAACATCGTTGAGGCGCTTCCCGATATTCATCTTTTTCACGGCGCCACTGCCCGTCAGGGTGAACAAATCGTCGCCAACGGGGGGCGTGTTGTCGTGGTTGTCGCGCTTTCCGACAACCTCGCTAAGGCGCGTGAACGGGCCTATGAGGCCGTTGGACAGGTCGAGTGGGCGACAGGTTTTTGCAGAAGCGACATTGGCGCCAAAGCGCTCGGCCTTACTTGAATTTATGTATCGACGAATGGCGCCAGCGCCTCGCCGACCCGCACGGCGCCGGATCGCATGAATTCACGAGCCGACATCACGTTGCGCCCGGCGCGTTGCACAACCAGCAAACGCAGCGCCCCCTCTCCGCAAGCAATCGTCATTTCCTGGTCGATGATCTCACCCGGTTTCCCCGTCCCGTCAACGACATCAGCGCGTAAGATCTTCAAGCGCCCTAAGCCGGGCATGCCCGTGACCGCGCCAGGAAATGGCGACAATGCATGAATATGATCCCTGACCTTGGAGGCCGGACGACTCCAATCAATCAACGCTTCGCGCTTGTCGATCTTGTGGGCATATGTGACCCCGGCTTCGCATTGAGGGATGAAACAAAGCCTTCCTTCGACCAGAGACCGCCAATTATCGCCAAGCGTGCGCGCCCCAAGATGTGAAAGTCGAAGCATGAGTTCCCCCGCCGTCTCGTTGGGGTCAATCGGCGTTCGGACCTCTCCCGCGATAGGCCCCGTGTCGAGCCCGACCTCCATTTGCATGATAGCCACGCCCGTTTCCGTATCGCTAGCCATCACGGCGCGCTGAACGGGCGCAGCGCCACGCCAACGCGGCAGCAGCGACGCATGGAGATTAAAACAACCCAACCGCGGCACGCCGAGAATTTGCGCCGGCAGAAGTATGCCATAGGCTGCAACGATTGCGATGTCGGCTTTGAGATCTCGCAGCGCCGCTAACGCCTCGTCCGAGCGCAAAGTCGACGGAGCGCGCGTTTCAAGCCCCAAACGTTCAGCCTCGATATGAACCGGCGTCTTCGTGGTCGTGAGCCCTCGTCGCCCCGCTGGACTTGGAGACTTCGTGTAAACCGCGACGATTTCGACGGCTTGCTCCGACAAAATTCGCAATGCTGGAACTGCGAACTTCGGCGCACCCATAAAAATGACTCTCATATTGCGCGACTACCATCCACAAGCGAAGTGGTCAAAACGCAATCTTTCGCGGAAACACCTCCATGTCGAAAATCCAAAATCGCACGCCAATCAGGGTATACTACGAGGACACCGACTTTTCCGGCCGTGTATATCACGCGTCCTACGTCCGCTTTCTGGAGCGCGGTCGTACGGAATGGTTGCGCCAACTCGGGCTGGTTCATACGACCTTGGCAAAATCGGAGACCGGCTTTGCCGTCATCAGTCTAGCAATCGATTTCCTCGCGCCCGCTACCATCGACGATCAGCTTGAGGTCGAAACCGAAATAGCGGCGTTTGAAGGTGCCGCTTTCCGCTTTCATCAGCGCATTGTTCGCGACGAACAGGTACTCGTAAGCGCCGTGGTAAAGGTCGTCACAATCTCGCGCAATCGACCCATCCGCCCCCCTCGCGAACTTATCGAGAAAATACGAATACTAAGCGTCAATCGCACGGTCGATGCGGTCGCTGAGCGCGGAAAGCCGCAAGGTAAGCCGATCTTCCAAGTCGCGTAAATCGGCGCGAGTAGGCACTGCGCCCATCGCCTCGCGCAACCGAAAGTGATCTTCATGAAGTTGAGAGAATCGTTCCGCCAGCCTAAGCATCGTCGCATCGTTGGCATTGCGCATGGCCTCGATCTCGTCCTGATGACGCTCCTGCCCAGTCTCAAGATCCTGAATCCGCATCATCAGCCGCCACACGAAAGCACCGCCGCTGATGAGACTGGTTGATGTTAAGGTGAGCATCCATTCCAGGAGCCCCCAGGGTTGACCATCGGTTGACATGAACGAACGCTGCCTTTCTAGCGCTTATAAGACCTAAAACGAGCCAGCCATTTGAGGCTGATCCCGCCGCGGACCGAAATAGTCGCGACGGGTTGGCTCTCAAAGGACGCCGGGGAGGCCGTAAAAAACAGCCTGGCTGCGCCGGATAGCGTCAAGCTGCGTAGCTGAAAGCGTTTGCCTTGCGACAATTTTTTCGCAGATGTCCCCTGCCCAACCCAACCCGCCGGCGGCGCTGTTGCCAATGACGAGACTGTTGGCGTCGGAAATAGCGCCAGCCGGCGAAACCGAACTCTGATAGGCGTATGCGCTGCCATTCACGGCGAGCGTGGGTACGTTAGACCCGATTGAATAATTGTAGGCAAGATCATAGATGCGCCCCCCTGACGAAGGTAAG
>JAYTRP010000198.1:0-5974 GCA_043746145.1 Hyphomicrobiales bacterium
CTTGAACCCGCGACCTCCGGCGTGACAGGCCGGCGCTCTAACCAACTGAGCTACTCCCCCGTTGGTCGGCGGGATAGGGCGCCGACCCAGGCAAGTCAAGCGAGCGCGGTTCAGAAATGCGAGGTGGCCAGGCGCCAGCGTTGCATTTCCCGCCCGCTCAAGAGGCGAATGTTGTCGGCCCGCAAAGATTCCGCTGTGATCACGACATTAGGGTCCACGCCCATGCGCCGCGCGTAGGCGGCGACGACGTCAACGAGTCGGTTGTCGGCGAACCTCTTCGTGATCCCGCCAGTATGACCTCGCGTGGCGATCTCAGTCGTTGCTACGGACATCCGATGCAAAGCGACTTTGCTCGCAGGCGGCGCGATTCGCCTGACAGCGCCCATGAGCGCATAGACGCACGCCGAGACGCACTCACCCGCGACCGGGCCACCGCGCGACCCCTCATAACCGTAACTTGCAACCACCGCCGCCATTTTTAGGCGCCGCAGCACGGCGCCAAGTTCCATGGACGCAACAACATTTCCGCCCGGCGAGTTGATGAGCAACACGCTTTTCAGGTTAGGCGAAAGCGCGGCAGAGCGCGCGAAGTCGATAAAGGCAGCCGGCGTATCTGGCTCGATCACCCCATCGGCGACAACGACATTGGGACATTTGACGCCGCAATCAGGCGTGTCGAGCCGATCTACCTCGAACCGCATCGGCGACGCCGCCGCCTCTGTTCCAGCGCATGCCACGAAGCCAGCAAGAAACGCCAAAAGCGCCATCACCTGCAATAAGCAGGAGGGATAACGAGCGCTTTGCAGGATGTGACTGGTGGGCGGTGACGGTCTCGAACCGCCGACCCTCTCGGTGTAAACGAGATGCTCTACCAACTGAGCTAACCGCCCTTTCTCCCCGCCGGAGGAAAACGCAAGACCCCGTGACGATAGTCTACACAGTCGACCGCTCGAGGCCAATGAAAAAGGGGCGCTTCGCCGCGAGGCGTCGCGCCCTCTGCCCTACCGACGTAAGGGTAATGCTTACGCCTTCTCTTTTTCTTTTTTGGTGGCCTTCTTTGTGTTGAGGCTCGCCTTCAGCGCCGCGCCGGGCTTGAAGCGGGCATTCTTCGAAGCCGCGATCTTGATTTCTTTGCCGGTCGCGGGATTGCGTCCCTTGCCGGCGGCGCGCTCGCGAACGGAGAACGTACCAAAGCCGACGAGGCGGACCTCCTCCCCCTTTTTGAGAGACTTGGCGACGCCTTCAAGCATTGCCTCAAGCGCCGCAGCAGCGGACACTTTGGTCAGTTCAGCTTCATTGGCGATGTGCTCAACGAGTTCAAGTTTATTCATTTTCAGTATCTCCTTTATCTTGCCGGACGCCAGAGGCGCCGCCCCACTTCGCGACCGACAGAATGACGCTTTGTAAGCGCATCGCGCGAATCGTCGCTTAGGATTGTTAATTGCTTGCCAAAAATCTGAGGAAACGCAAGGCTTTCAGGGCACAATGCTACGAAAAACGAGAGTTTTACGGGGATTTCTCACACCGAGACATAAGAAGGGCCGCAAATCCGAGGATTCACGGCCCTTCGGCCAACTTATGCAACTACCGAGATTTAATGCGCAACCATTCCCGGCGCGTCGTCGTCAGTCGGCAAAGGCGCTGCTTCGCGCGACGGCCGCTCTTCCCAAGCAATCGGCTTTGGAGCCCGCACAAGCGCGTGCAACAACACCTCTTCCATCCGTGACACGGGCACGATCTCGAGACCATTCTTCACAGAGGCGGGAATGTCGACGAGATCTTTCGCATTGTCTTCCGGAATCAACACCTTCTTTATTCCACCACGCAATGCCGCAAGCAGCTTCTCCTTTAGCCCTCCGATCGGCAGCACGCGCCCGCGCAAAGTGATCTCGCCAGTCATCGCTAGGTCGCGCCTAACGGGAATCCCCGTCAGCATCGACACGATAACCGTCGCCATCGCCACCCCCGCCGACGGGCCATCCTTGGGCGTCGCCGCCTCTGGCACGTGAACGTGAATGTCGCGCTTATCGAACAAAGGCGGTTCGATCCCGAAGTCGACCGAGCGCGAGCGCACGTAAGATGCGGCCGCCGAGATCGACTCCTTCATCACCTCCTTCAGATTGCCTGTCACGATCATGCGGCCCTTACCCGGCATCATGACGCCCTCGATCGTCAGCAACTCGCCGCCGACCTCAGTCCAGGCGAGACCCGTAACGAGTCCAATCTGATCGTCAGCCTCGATCTCGCCATACCGGTACTTTGGCACGCCGAGAAAACTAGAGACGTTTGCCGCCGTGACCGAGATCTTCTTCGTCTTGCTTGTTAGAATCTCTTTCACTGCCTTGCGCGACAGATTTGAGATTTCCCTCTCGAGATTACGCACACCCGCCTCACGCGTGTAGCGGCGAATGAGTTCGGTAAGCGCACTGTCGTCAACCTCGTATTCCTTGGCTTCAAGACCGTGCTTGTTCATCGAATTGGGCAGGAGATGGCGCTTTGCGATCTCCAGCTTCTCATCCTCTGTGTAACCAGCAATACGGATGATCTCCATACGGTCCATCAGGGCCGGCGGGATATTCAGCGTATTGGCAGTCGTTACAAACATTACACTGGAGAGGTCATAATCGACTTCGAGGTAATGGTCGTTGAACGCTGAGTTCTGTTCGGGATCGAGCACCTCGAGCAGCGCGGAGGACGGATCGCCTCTGAAGTCCTGACCCATTTTGTCGATCTCATCGAGCAAGAACAGCGGATTCGATGTCTTCGCCTTGCGCATCGACTGGATCACCTTGCCCGGCATCGAGCCGATATACGTGCGCCGATGACCACGGATTTCCGCCTCGTCACGCACGCCGCCAAGCGACATACGCACGAACTCACGGCCCGTCGCCTTGGCGATTGACTTGCCAAGCGAAGTCTTACCGACGCCCGGAGGCCCAACAAGGCAAAGAATTGGGCCTGTCAGCTTGTTGGCGCGCTGCTGCACGGCGAGATACTCAACAATGCGGTCCTTGACCTTGTCGAGGCCGAAGTGATCGGCATCGAGCAACGCCTGAGCAGCCGGAAGATCTTTCTTGATCTTGGAACGCCTCTGCCATGGGATCGACAGCATCCAGTCCAGATAGTTGCGCACCACCGTAGCCTCAGCCGACATAGGCGTCATCTGCCGAAGCTTCTTTAGCTCCGCCATCGCCTTTTCGCGCGCTTCCTTGCTCAGTTTGGTGGCCTTGATGCGGTTCTCCAGCTCGGACATTTCGTCCTTGCCGTCCTCGTCGCCAAGTTCCTTCTGGATCGCCTTCATCTGCTCGTTGAGATAATATTCGCGCTGAGTCTTCTCCATCTGGCGCTTGACCCGGGTGCGAATCCGCTTCTCGACCTGCAACACGGAGATTTCGCTCTCCATCAGAGCGAGACACTTTTCGAATCGCTTTGCGATCGAGTGGATCTCCAGAATCGCCTGCTTATCGGCAAGCTTAACAGCGAGATGCGATGCGATCGTGTCGGCAAGCTTGCCGTAATCGTCGATCTGCGTCACCGCCGCGACGACCTCGGGCGAGATCTTCTTGTTCAGCTTGACATAATTTTCAAATTCCGAGAGCACCGACCGCGACAGCGCTTCCGCCTCGATTGCGTCGATCGGGTCGTCAGCGATCGCTTGCGCCTCGGCAGCATAATAACCCTCGGCGGGCACATAACGCTTGATCTGAGCGCGCGAAGCGCCTTCGACCAGCACCTTCACAGTACCGTCAGGAAGCTTGAGTAGCTGCAGAACACGCGCGAGGGTGCCTGTTTCGAAGATCGACTCCGGAGTCGGATCGTCGTCGGCGGCGTTCTTCTGCGTGGCGAGCAGAATCGGCTTATCGGCCTTCATGACCTCTTCGAGCGCGCGAATCGACTTCTCGCGCCCTACGAAGAGCGGCACGATCATATGCGGGAATACAACGATGTCGCGCAGCGGCAGGACGGGATAGGCGTCGAGCGAGCCGGGGGCGATGGGCTTGCGATTACCAGTCATTGAATAGGTCCTGTCCCTATACACCCAGGCGTCGGCGGACCGGCCCCGGGCTCAAAGCTTTAAAAGCCGACGTCGGGCAAACTCGATTACGAGCTCTGCCTGCCGCCTCCCGGACCACGAATCGGAGCGCTCGCCCGTTCGCGTTGCCGCAAAGCTTAGTCGCCGAGTTCGAATTTGTCTTTCATCTCTGCGACCATATTCAAGATGGACGTTCGATAGCCGAGTTTCAAGCGTCTGGAGGGCCACGGGAGAAGCTGGAGCCGGCAGACTTCGGAGCGACAGATCATGGCGGGCCACAGCATCATTTCCCTGGCGAGGGCAGCGCCTCAAAGACGCGGAGATCGTCGACCCTGCCCACAGCGTGGCCAATCTCCCGGTACTGGGCGGCGATGGTTTCGGCGACATTCCGCCAGGCGGACGGTCCGTCGCATTTGGTGTTCTCGCCGCGATAGGCGCCCAGGATGACAAAGCGGGGATGCTCGGCAAAGGCTTCCGCCAGCCTCGGTGGTCCTGCATTCGGGAAATTGCAGAGAAGATGCATGCGGTGAAAGAAGGGCGTCGGTGGCGGGAGATTGGTGAGGATGTTCACCCAGCCGCCAAAGTCGATCACCAGCAACCTGTCATCTGCCCGCGGCTCGACGGCGTCGATCGATGCCGCAGCTTCCGCGGCGGCGGCGGTATCTATAGTTTGGCGAACCTTAGACGCGCGATAGGGAAAGGCGGCGGCAATGCAGAGAACGCTTATCACCGTAATCCAAACATAGCCCGCCGCAGCGTCTCTTGATTTCAAACCACGCTGCACGAAAGCAAAAGCAAGCAGCAGAGTCGGTGGAATGACAGGGCCGATATAGGCTATCCCGCGCGAATGCTGGATTGCGAGACCTAGCAACGCCAGCGCGGCCCAAAGTACGATCGCATCCGCGCGTGATGCCGGCGCTGGAGCGAACAGACGCCTCGCCTGCAGGGCAGCGACCATACCCAACGGGACGGCTGGGCCGATCTGCGAAATTCGCACTAATAAGCGTACGAAATCTGCGGCTGGCGTGGAGATTTCGACGCCTCCCGGTCGCTGGAGGGCGAATAAGACAAGATCGTCGAAAAACACGCCCAGGCCGCCCTTCGCGCTGAAGTAGAGTATGAACGCGCCAGGAACGATGGCGGATGCGGCGACAAAACCAAGGAGCGACCGGGCGCGGCGCCCTTCACAATCGGGATCGCGTAAAATCAGCACAAGGACAGCGGCTCCTTCCAAAACCGCCGTCTGCTTCGTCATAATCATCGCGCCGACGATCAGCCCCGCGAGGATAGCTCGCGCTCCGATGTCGATCGGGCTCAGTGCGGCGAGGAAGGCAAGCGTCGTAACGGCAACCAGCGGCGGATAGGCGTCGTTGGCGACCAAAAAGGGCGCGAGCACGCCACATGTGAGCGCGGCCGCAAAACCGACCGCTGGCGCACCGAGTCGTAGTCCAATGAGAGCCACGGCGCAGCACGCAACAATGTTGCAGCTGATGGACAAGCCACGAAGCGTTTCGATCGTCGGACCGAAAATCGTCTGGACCAGTGCAAGCAAAGCGAAATAGGCTGGCGGCTTGATGTCGAAGGCGTCGATGTAGGGCGGACGGCCGAGTGTCCAGAGATGGGCGATTTCGCTGAAAAACGAATCGTCGAAGCCCTCTAGACGTAACGAGGGCAAACCAAAGCCCAGCGTCCACAACGAAACAAAGACTAACGCGGGAAAGATACCCCAAACGAAAGCTTTGCGGGCCGACGCAGCCTTCGACGAATGTCCCAGCGACACGGGATCGGCAGCAACGGCCATTACGGGCGATCCATAGTCAGCTTTTCCCTTTCAACCGACTTTGACGGCGAGAGGTGACATTCCGATTAAGGAAGGCGCATTGACCGATTGAGGGAGAGGTCTTGGGAATCTTTCTCAAGCGACGCCGCTCGCCTCGCAAC
>JAYTRP010000199.1:0-5974 GCA_043746145.1 Hyphomicrobiales bacterium
ATTCGTGGCGACCGCGCGAAGATGGCCCTCGAAATGGTCAAACCGCACGCCTTGGATATAAGCCCGGCTCGCATCCACGCCTTGAGCAAATCCCGTCGCATCCAGAAGCCGCGCGAGCTTGCCCGCGTTAATCTCGATTTCGGTCGGCCATTCGTCTTCCCAAAGCGCCGGGAACATATCGGCCGGCAACGTCGCCAGATTGATGCGCGCGCGACCGGACGAGACGGACAGTCGGTCGCCGAGCGTGATGTTGACCTGCGCGCCGTTCGCCAGAGATGCGACGAGAGCTGTCAGCTTCGCAGCCGATGCGGTTGCAGATCCATCCGCCTCAACATTGGCGGAAATAGCTTCGACCGCCTCCATGTCGCCGTTCGATGCGCGAATGACGAGTGTGTCGCCGGCGGCGGTCAGGATGACATTGGCGAGGATGGGGATACTGGCGCGGCTATCAACGATGTTCGCCACGCGGGACAGGGCGCCGTGAAGGGCGGTTCGTTCTAGGGTGAGTTTCACTTGTTGAGAACCTTGTTGAGATCGGCGGCAATGCGCTCGTATTCAGCCTGCCGACGTTCGGACGGCATTTCGGATGCGGCGTCCATTTCCTCGACGGCATCGCTAACAGCAGATGCGAGGTGTTGATAATCTTCCTCGAATTCGGTCGCCTCCTTTTCGACGCGCTCTATGTCCTCGGCGCTGACCGGCGGGCTATGTAAATGATCGGTAATCGCGTCGCCCCAATTGGCGGCCCAAGCCGTGACGGCCTCGGCGGACGACGCTCGCTGCCACTCCGCAACACATGTCTTCATGTTCTCTTCGTCGCTTAAAACCTGCCTCGACAAGATCACTTCTCCGCCTCCAATCCCCGCAACGCCAACTCCACCGTCGCCGGTATCGTCAGCTTTCCGCGGGCGTATCTGTTGATGGTTTCCGGCGCCAACTTCAGGCGTTCGGCGAGCTGCTTCTGCCAACCCGACGCACCGTAGATGCGCTGGCCGCTTAGGATGAAATCTTCGCTGGTCATGGGGCGGAACCTTGCACGCGCAAATTGATGAGGCAACAAAGATTTTTAACGTGAGATCATTTTTTATGATTGACGTGATGTCATGAAGGGGTAGGGTGAGGGCAACAGGAGATCACGACATGCCCATCGAAGCCCTTCTAGCCCGCGCCATCGCCGTCAAGACCGCATCCGCCCTCAGCGTCAAGTGGACACACGCCGATGGCGTCACGGTTCGCCATTGCAAGGACGTTGCCGACCGCGATGCGTTCATCGCTCGGTGCGTGGCGCGCGGCGAGCAAGCCGAGGTGGTTTCGTGATGCAAGTCACCGCCAAAGACACCCTCGAACTCGAACTCGCCCTAATCGGCGACGTGACCCGCTACCATCCCGCGACGTATGACGATCCTGCGGAGGGCGGCGAGGTCGAGGATTACGACATCGAGGACATCGGCATTTTGTCGCTGGTTCCCGCCCATGAGCGCGAAAAAGCCTCGCATCCGCGCGGCGTGTGGAAAACCGTTTCCATCCTCGACGGCATCGACATGAAGGCGCCGGAAATTCAGAAGCTCATCGCCAATTTGCTGGCGCTGCGTGAGCGAGAAATCACGGACGCGCTGTCGGAAGCGTCGGCGGATTATGATGGTGGAGATTACGAATGAAATCCTCCGACACCCACACCCTCGCCCTAGAAGACATCGCCGTATCCCTAATCCTTCTCCTCACCCACTTCGAAGCCGCGCAGTCCCTCGAATTTACCCCTGCCACGCTCGCCAAAATTGAGGCCTCTATGTCGAAGGTGCAGTTTCACGCGCGCCGGATTTATCAGGCGGCGCTGGATATTCAGGTGGAGTGCGGCGCGGAAATGTCGAAGTTTGAGAAGGAGACAAGCCAATGAAAGCCATGCTGTTCATCCGCGAAACCGGCGCGACGAAATTCGTGCAGGAGAATGGGGCGTTTGAGGACGATGACGCCGCCCAATTCACCGGCGCCACGGCGGCTCATGCCAAGGGCTCTCAGATGTGCCTTGAGGGCAACGTCGAAGCTTTCGAAGTCTGGACCCTCTACGGTTCCTACGCTCGCACCACCACCATTGAGGTGCAGAAAAATGCTTAGGACGATTTACCCGTTTTTCAGCTTTCTCGCGTTCGTCGCGGCTTGCTGGTGGGTTTTGTCGCGGACGTAAATCCTCAAATCAGGAAATCAAAATGACCGCCCTTATGACCACAGACGATATTGCTCTCGCCGTCGTCACCAAAGAACAAGCCCTAGTCGCATTCACCGACGCCGACGCTTTCGACAAACTCTATCGCAAAGTCGAAGAGCAAGTTTCCGACCACAAGCCCGATCTAACCACGCCGCACGGCCGCAAAGAGATTGCCGCGCTGGCGTTTCGTGTCGTCAAGACCAAGACGGCGCTGGTGGCGATGGCTGACGAATTGACCGCAGATGCTCGAAAGACCGTCTCTGCCGTCGTCAGTGCGCGCCAGAAGATGGAACAGCAACTGAACGATCTTCGCGACAAGACCCGCGAACCCCTGACGAAGTGGGAATTGGCTGAGAAGGCGCGCGAAGAGACGGTTAATGCCGGCATTTCAGAATTGCGGAAATGGGCCGTCGTCTTGGCCGATTGGACATCCGATCAAATCCAAGGCGAGATTAACGCCCTGACCGAATTTGAAATTGATCAGAGGGTTTTCGGAGACCATTACACCATCGCCATAAACCTTCGCGACAGTGCGTTCGCCGCGCTTGAAGCCGGAAAGGCGCGCGCACTGGTCGCCGAGGAAAATGCGCGCGAGCTTGATCGGCTACGGACGGAGGCGGCTGAGCGTCAACGCATTCAGGATGAGGCCGACGCAAAAGCAGAGGCCGCTGCCGCCGAGAAAGAAGTCGCTGCTGCCGAGGAAAAGAGGATTGCCGATGAGCAGGCCAAGGTTGAGGCGGATCGTCAAGCGCGCGATTTGGAAATCGCTGAGGCGGCTCGTCAGGAGGTTGAGCGTAAAGCCTTGGATGCCGCGGAAACTGAGCGCGCCACGCATCGGGCGGCGCTAGAGGAACAAGAGCGCCAACGAAAGGCGGCGGAAGATGAGGCGGCGAAACTGCGCCGCAAGGAAGACCTGAGGCTGGCTACGGAAGCCGAGGCGCAACGCCATGCCGATGCTCGCGCAAAAGACCGAGCCCACAAAACTGCGGTGATGACGGTGACGAAACTGGCGATCATCGGTGTCGCTGAAAATGGCAATTCCGACCTTGAGCCCGGCCGCATTGAGAACATCGCAATCCAGATCGTCCGCGCCATCGTGGCCGGCGAAATCCCCAGCGTTACGCTGGCTTTCTAGGAGACCACCACATGACCAAGACCACCGAAACCGAAATCGAACCCACCACCGCCCCCGAAGCCCTAGCCCAAGGCGAACTGCAAATCCAAGCCGCCGAAACTGCCGCGGTCGCCGAAGCCAACGCGGAAATCGCCGCCAGCACCAAGACGCCCATCGAAACGATCATCGCCCGCATTGACGCTCACGAGGCCGAGGGCGCCGCGATTGACGCCGATATGACTGGCCTTGGGCTGGACAAGAAGGGCGTGAAGCAGATCCGCAAAGCCAACGAACAACTCGCGGCGGCCCAGAAGACGCGGGATGCGTTGCTGGGTTTGGCGAAGGCTCAATAATTCTTAGTCTGACACTCAGACGACGGCGCGGGGAAATCCGCGCCGTTCACTGAATGCCAGAGAGGGAAGATGATGAAAATTCTGCGTCCTTGGAAAATGATTAAGTACCTGTCGGCCGGGTATGTCTCGGCAATGGGTTTTGCCGGAATTGCCTCAATCGGTTGGCAGTACGCTCGGCATGGCGATTACATTCTCAAGGCGCACGCCGATCAAGTCCTCGGTGGCGAAACGCTGGCTTATATATTGTCGCTTTGCGTGGCTGCTCTGATTGCCGGATGGAACACGATGGAGCACGAGGCAGATGGAAAATCCCCGCCGTTTACGGTTACCCGCGAAAGAAAGATCGGCAGTCTTACCGTCAAGGTGACCGCAAACGGATCGACGCCCGAAGATGCGGCGCGCTCGCTGCTGTTTGTGGAAAGGGTGGCGAAATGACCATCACCTACCACCACGACCTAGAGCAAGGCACGCCCGAATGGCTAGAGCAAAAGCGAGGCATCCTCTCCGCCGGCTCCTTCAAACTCCTCCTCACCGCGAAGATGGCGCTCGCCGATAACAAAGGATCGCGAGACCACATTCACGAACTGCTGGCCCAGCGCATTTCCAAGTACGTCGAGCCGACCTACGTCAGCGACGAGATGCTGCGTGGTCTCGAAATCGAGACCGACGTTAAGCGCATCTACACCGAACGATACGGCGTTGAGGTCCAGGACGTAGGCTTTGTCACGAACGACGAATTCGGATTCACGCTCGGTTGCAGTCCCGATGGCTTGATCGGAGACGACGTGACGGGCGGCGGACTCGAATGCAAGTCGCGGCGCCAGAAATACCAGATTGAGACCATCGTGGATTATGTGCCAGGCCAGATCGTGCCCGAGGATTACGTTCTGCAGGTCCAAGGCGGGATGCTGGTCACGCGCCGCCCGTGGTGGGAATTCGTGAGTTATCACGGCGGGCTCCCGATGGCCGTCATCCGCGCATATCCAGATCCCGTCATTCAGGACGTGCTGATCGACGCCGCGACGAAATTCGAGGCCAAGCTGCAATCGAAGCTTGGGATTTGGGAGGCAGCTTTGGTTGCGGCTGAGGCGAACACGACGGGGCTTGTCACCAAGCCCAGGCTCATTCCGACTGAGCGGAAAATTGAAGAGGAGATGTATTCATGAACGACATGAGAGCCGTCATCGAACCGAAATCAGACCAAATCAATGCTGACACCCTGCTTGGCGGGCCCATCACGGTCAAAATCACCGGCGTCAAGATCGCGCCGGGCACAGAGCAGCCCGTCACCATTGACATCGAAGGCAGCAAACCGTGGCGGCCGTGCAAGTCCATGGCCCGCGTCCTGGTTCAAGCATGGGGGCCTGACGCGAAGGCCTACGTTGGCCGGTCGGTCACGCTCTACTGCGACCCCACGGTGAAGTGGGGCGGCATGGAAGTCGGCGGAATTCGCGTCAGCCACATGTCGCATATCGACCGCGATCTGGTCATGGCCCTCACCGCTACGAAAGGGAACAAGAAGCTCTTTCGCGTCAAACCCCTCGCCGCGCCTCAGAAACAAGCCCCTGACGCCGATTTCGACGTTGCGGGCTTCATGGCACGCGTCGAGGAGAAATGCGCCTCAGCGACCACGCCTGACGATCTTAAGGCCTGGTGGGAGAGCGAAATCGAAAGCCGAGGCAAGCTCCACGCCGCCGACCAAGAAAAAGCCGTCACGGCCAAGGCGACCGTGACGGCTAGGTTGGGAGAACTGGTGGCGGGTTCGGAGGTCTAGACCGGCGCCTCAGCCTGTTGCGCAGCCACCGCGACCGGCTGAGGCGCATTGATCGCCGACGAATGATGCGAGAACAGCGCGGCCATGTAGGTCATGAGGTGCTGCGTCCCGAAGTCCATCGCCGCGTTGGCGATCTTGACGGCTTCGGGCGCAAGCAGACCGCCGACAATGGGAAGGCTACCCACGGTCGCGGCGGCGTAGGCATCAACCGCCATTTTTAGCGCCGTCTCCGCATCGCCCACGACATCGTTGATAATTCCGATGGCTGACTTGTGGGCGTTCAAATCCGCAGCGACGGTCATGGCGGCGGATGCGATACCAGATGCGATAGCGCCGCCGACAGAGGCTGCTACAGGCGTGGGGATGGCCGCCACAGCCTTGACCGCCGCGTCACCAGCCGCAGCCGTCGCGGGATTGCTGGACACCTGAGCGCGCGCCGCGGCGGCCTTGATGGGGTCGAAAACGAAATGAGAGACTTGCGAGAGCCAGGACATATCAGTTAATTCCCTTCGTTACCGGCGATCCGGCCG
>JAYTRP010000200.1:0-17499 GCA_043746145.1 Hyphomicrobiales bacterium
GTTGATATTCGGCTTGGAGTTGCAGGGAAGTCACGTGAGCGGGATTGCCGACGGGGTTTGAAGGCGTGGGGTCAGTGGCGTCGCTGAAGGTCTCGTCAAGCGAACCCGTCAACGTCCAGGCGCGCGACAGATACCAGAAGAGCTTGCCGCCAAACACCGGGCTTCGCGCGGCGCCGATAAGCGGGACACGATAAAGTTGCCCCTGAAATCCGGCAAAGATCTCGCCCCGGAACAGGCCTATCCGATCCGAGCCCAGACCGGCAATCGCGCGATAGCCTTGTGAGGCAAAGCGGTTGTCGACATATTGACGCGTGTTCTGCGAGGTCTCGGCGAACGTATACAACAGCGGCGACAGCCAGTAGCCTGCGCGCTCCGTCAGCGTGGTTAGCGCGTTGTCGCGATAATCCTGTGACAGCGACCCGACGGAGGTGGCCAGGGCATCCGGAAACGTCGCGGTCTCGCCAATCGACGCGCCGAGGAAGAAGCGGCCTAAAGTTTTTTGCGCGGCCGCCGAAGTTAGAAGCTGGCGATAGGTCTGCGGGGCAACCAACGACGTCGCACCACCTGAGGGCGTTGCAACCAGGCTGCCAAAGGTGGGGTAGCTCAGTCGAGCCCACTCAATCTGCGCCTTTACGGTAAAGCCGGACTGCAATTCCAAGACATGAGAAATCCCAACCCGCCCAGTGAACGTGTCGTCGGGCGTATGGCCAGGATATAGATAGGCATCGGCCCCGCCATAAGCGACAGTCTTCGAAGCGCCCGCTTCGCGGATGCCGACGACGTCTGCCTGCAATCTGGCCCCCAACGACCCCGTGCGATTGTGCGCGGCATGATTCAAATTGTCATTGTAGGTCACACCCGCCAGAGCGTCGGGATAGAACAACCAATCGGATAGGGCGATCCCCGAATACTCCCCCGAGCGTCGTAACAGAGAATTGCTAGCCCTTAGCGGCGACGGCGCGAGATAGGACGGTTGATCGAGACCGAGCGCGCCCACCCAGGGCGGCACGGCCTGTGCTTGGGCAACGCCGACACCGACTAACAAGGCGATCAGTGAAAGTAGAATCAAAAGTATCGAGAGCAATATGTTGCGCCAGCGCATTGTGAACTCTGAGCCTTGCAGCGCGTCGCAGCCTCGAACCGAACCTCGCGTCAAAAGTAGCGTTCGGGCAGCTTGATCAGATCGCCGGGGTTTATGGGAACATCCGGAGAGAGGGGGTAAGATCGAAAGCCTGGCTCGCCCGCACGCTGAACGAGCGCATACGCCTGATTGGCGCGATATGTATTGCCGCCGGCGACGGCGATGGCGCTGAGAATGTTGAGGCCGGTGTGATAGGTATATTCGCCAGGCTTTTCCACCTCGCCCAAAACGTAGAACGGGCGAAACGTCGAAACTGTAACTGATACGATGGGGCTGCGTAGAAACTGCCTCTCAACCAACCTGCGGGAGATCGCCGTCTCCATCTCACCTTTGGTGCGCCCGGCTGCGGGCAGCGCTCCTGCCGCCGGAATGGATACGTCACCACCTTGATCCACTTCGTATTCGCCTGAAATCTTGTCATCGCCGATAACGACAATCTTGACCTTATCGCCGACATGTAGCCGCATCACAGGCGTTCGGTTAACCGAAACGTCGGAGGGCGCCGAGCTCATAATAAGACTGGCGGTGTCGTCGCAACCGGACAAAACTATGCAGAGTAACGCCATGCAATAATATGCTGTATAGGGAAATGTCGGCGCCTTCATGTCGTCAGCCCTTGTGGCTCAGTGTAGACGCTGAATGTGAGGAAGGGGCGAGGCTAGAGACCGATAGCGTCGCGCGCCGTCGCAGCGCTCCAGATCAACCGGGGAGCGGAAGGAAACACGCTGGGAAGCGCCAACGCGACGAACCCAAGGGCGCAACGGGCGTATCGGCCCGCCAATGTAAGTGGTGATGTCGCCAAGCGCCACGTCCATTCCAAACCTAACCGTTGCACCCAGCGCGGCGCCCTCGCCGCGTGGCCGGAAACAAAATCAAGCGCTGCGCCAAAGCAGAGAAATCCGACGCCAGGACAGCGCGCGTGCAGCATGTCGGCAAGCAGTTCCTGCTTGGGCGCTCCCAGGGAGACGATACAGATGTGGGCGCGTGACGACGTGATGCGTGCCGCCATCGCATCCGCAGCCTGAGCGGTGAGCGTTCCGGCAAACCGCGGCGCCTCGCGCCCCGCGATGGTCAAGCCTGGCAAGCGCTTCTTCAGGAGGTCTAGCGCGAGACGCTGAGAGTCGGCGCCAGGCCCGACAAAATAGACCGAAGCGCTCAGTTGGGCGGATCGTCGGCAAATCGGCTCCAAGAGATCCGCACCCGTCGTGCGCTGAAGGCGATGGCCCTCCTGATTAATACGCCAGACTATCGGCCATCCGTCCGCCGTCACAAAGTCCGCCCGGCCATAGGCTTCTCGGAAGCGCCGATTGGTGCGCAGCTTGACGAGGTGATCGAGGTTGGCGGTGAAGAATGTGTAGCCCTGCCGAGCCTGGGCGCGTGCCGCGATAGAGGCAATTGCATCCTCCATGCTCGCGATATTGACCCGCAGCTCGGTCGCGGATGAACGTGATGCCGAACTCATTGCACAACCCTGTACTTAGCAAAACGCTAAGCCTCTTGAACGTTAGGGAAGGCGACTGAAGTTCGAGTTAACTCCCGCTAACCCTACCAGACATAGTGAATGAGACATTAAGGTTACGAATTGGGCGATCTGGCAGGCGGCATTTGCGTCTTTACGTAAGCCGTTAGGGCGACATTCAGGGTTGAGCGTACACCTTTGTTGCCGACGCCTAGACGTGGTGCACGAAAGCAGAACGCGATGGACCTCGTATCGGTTGTAATTCCGACCCTCAATCGACCTTCGAGCCTGAAGAGAGCGCTTAGAAGCGTTCTTTCCCAATCCCTGACAGCTGACTTCTCCATTGAGATCATCGTGGTTGACAACTCGCAGCAGGGCGAAGAAATCGCCAATCTTAAGGCGGCTTTTGGTGACGGCGTGTGCACGTTGCATGTACCCGAGGCTGGGATCGCGAACGCACGCAACGCGGGAGTCAAGGCGGCGTTGGGACGGTGGGTCGCCTTTCTCGATGATGACGAAGAGGCGTGCCCCCTGTGGCTTACACATCTTGTCACCACCGCGCGCAACACCAATGCCGACGCCGTATTCGGGCCGATTGATGGACTCCCCGAAGGTGGGCGGACCGCCTGTATGTATTCGGTCAACTACTCACGCAAGATCAACAAGAAGGATGGGGCCGACGTGACGTCGCTGGCTGCGTACCTTGGGACTAACAATGCCATGTTTAACCGGGCGCGCTGCTTCCCCGGCGACAGCCCGTTCGACGCTGCTTTAAACGAATGCGGGGGGGAGGACAGCTTACTCCTATGGAGTCTCAAACTGGACGGGCGGCGCTTTGGTTGGGCGGCCGAGGCTCGCGTCGTCGAGTGGGTGCCGCCAAGCCGGCGCAACTGGTCCTACGTATGTCGACGAAGGTTCTTGAGTGGTCAAATCCGTGTATTTGTTCGTCACATGGCCTCACCCCAGCGGCGGGACGTAGTTGCAATGTGGATGATTGCCGGTCTCGTGCAGTTCGTGGTCGCGGGATCGGCCGCGATTGCGCTTCGCTTCGTCACCGGAGACCGGAGCGAGCGCGCGCGCGCAGTTGCATTTGGGGGATTGGGAAAAATGCTATGGATGAAAAGCTATCGTCCAGCACTCTACGGCAGCGGCCTCATATCTTAGTGCTATTGAACCGGCGCACAATCGAGGCAGGCAGGGCCGCCGCACTAGGGTCAGGCGGCTACGCTTCCTGAGGTCAGAATGCGTTTCGATAGGCGCTGCGCGAGAACAGCGTCAACGCCAAGATACGAATATCGAGCCAGACAGTTTGATTCTCGAGGTAGTGTAGATCGTACATGACACGGCGTGCAATCTTATCCGCCGTGTCGGTCGGCCCCCGCAACCCGTTGACCTGCGCCCAACCTGTGATGCCGGGCATGATGGCGTGGCGTCGTTCATACATTGCGATAGTGCTGGCAAATTCCTGATCATGGGAAACCGCATGGGGCCGCGGACCCACCAATGACATCTCGTTGCGAAGAACGTTGATGAGCTGGGGCAATTCGTCGAGGTTTAACTTCCGCATGAGCTTACCCATGCGCGTTATTCGACTGTCATGCGCGGTTGCCTGCCGAAAGCGATCGCAATCCTCCACCGCCTTCATCGTACGAAACTTTAAGATACGAAACTGCCTCTTGTTGTAGCCGTGGCGAATTTGAGTGAACAAGACGGGCCCGCGACTCTCGATCTTAATTGCGACGGCGATGACGAGCATCAATGGCAGCGTGAGCGCCAGGGCGACGAGCGCCACAGCGAGGTCAACGCAACGCTTCAGCTTGCGGTCCGCTTGTTGTGACCGTTGAGCGAGTAGTCGTTTGGGCGGCGCCGTACCAATTGAACCGCTCTGAATTGCCCGAACCAAAGGGTGGCGCTCGTGTTCCAATTGGTGACGAAGAAGAGGCGTATCGGCTCCAAACGACGAATTGGCGCCAAGCAGAGTGTTCGCAGCTTTCACCCTGACTTTCATATCGACGACAAGCCTCGTTTTGGATGGTCGGCTGACCGAAGGGAAATAGCGCGTCAAGCTGAAGGCGGCGTTAACCGTCCTCCGAAATGCCACCTGCTCAGCTTTGCGTTTTGGTTTCGATAAATAGCGTGCGTTACGCACAAAGGGCTGATTGTCTAAAGGATTAGCAGCGCGGCAGAAAGCTGACTGCAAATGAGCGGCGCCTTGCAAAAACGACAGCACCAGGGTTTCGGTTCGCCACGTTAAGGAACGCGTAACCATAAGGCGTCGAGTGCCAATCGCTCTAAACCGCTCATTTACGTTAAGAGAATATTGCTTGGGTCGCAGCAGGCAATGACCTATTCGGGGCTATGGACTATATTTCGGAATTTGAACGGGTCCGTACTGCTCTCTATAGCGCGGGGCGTCCGTGGCCTTTAACGCTGGCTCTCGCAACTGCGGCCATTCGACGACGGGTTTTGAGCATTCTATTGGTTGGCGTTGCGTCGGCTGCATTTGGCGGCGCACTGAAGGTGATGCTTCCTGATAGCTACGTGTCAACCGAGCAGCTATTGTTTGACCCACGCGGCGTTAAGGTTTTTACCGACGACCTTACGGTTAACAATACCGATCCCAACGCCGCGATCGCGTTTGTGGAAAGCGAGATGGCGGTGCTTCGGTCGGAGCGCGTTCTGTCGCGGGTGGTCGACGCCGGATGCGCCGCTGCGTCGCATCTCGACGGCGGCGAGTTCGCCTTTGTGCGCTATTGTCCTCAGCGTCAACAAGGGGCGGACTACGCCAAGGCGCTTCAGGCGCTGCTTCGCAGAATCGCCATCGCGCGCAGTGAGCGCAGTTATGTCGTCGACGTCGTCGTCACGGAGACGACGCCGGAGCTTGCGGCCCGGTTGGCCGAGAGTGTCGTGACAGCTTAACTCGACGAAGAGGTCGCGACGCGCGCCGCCGCGACCCAGGTTCTGACGATCAATCTGGCAGGGCGCCTTGAGACGTTACGTCAGACACTTCGTGCATCTGAGAACAGAGCAGAATCCTATCGACGCGACCACAAATTAATCCGCGTCGGCGACAAGCTTATGGTGGAGCAACAACTTGGAATCGCCAGCACGGCGCTCGGAGAATCGCGCGCGCGCCTGGATCGATCCCGCGCGAAGTTGAAGCAGCTTGAACGCGCGCCGTCCTCGGCGACGGCGCTCGCGGGCTTCGTGTCTGACGTCGATACCCGAAATCTTGTGACTACAGCGGAACGGCGCGACGCGGCGCGGGTTGAGGTGGCTTCGTTGTCCAGCACCCTCGGCGCCCGAAACCCCGTCATGCGTGATGCGCGGGCCAAGCTTGCCGCAACTGAGCGGGCGCTGTCTGGCGAATTGTCAGCAATTCGAGCGATTGCGGCCTCGGACCTTATACGCGCCGTCGCTGAGGACGCCAATCTCCGCGCCACTGTGGATCAACTCTCCCGAGACGTGGAGAGCGCGCGCGAGGCTGAGAGTAACCTGGGCGCGATCAGCCAGGAAAGCGAAGCCAACCGAAAGTTGTTGAACGTGTTTGAGACGCGATCCCGCGAAGCGAGGGAATTTGGGCGTGTAGAGTCGGAAAAAGTACGGGTCGTTTCGATGGCCCGAGCGCCGGAGGTTCACCGAATGGGGCTCAAAATAGGGATCTGGAGCGCTATCGGCTTCGTGGCCGGTGTCCTGGTCGCGCTGAGTGGCGTAACATTTCTTGCGTTGTTTGAGATCGACGGACACATACACCGAATGCCGGAGGCGGAAGGCGCAAGCCGACCCGTAGACCAACGTGGCCGCCGATATGCATGAAGGTCATCCAACAGCATGAGCATCGAGCGAATGTCAAACAGAGAGGCTCGGCTGTGAGTGTGCGCGCCGCCACCGACCGGCCGCCACGGCGTTTTTTGGGTTGGATTGGCTGGGCCGGTGCGGATGCTGCCGGTCGATTGATTCTGCTGAGCGGCAGCACTATGCTGCTTTCCCGCATGACGTCGCCGCGCGAGTTTGGGGTCGCGTCCCTGGTGCTGACGATTGTCGCCGTTGCGGCGGTCTTCGTTGGCGCGCCGTTCGAAGAGGCGCTAACGCAGCTACCGCGTGTACGCAAATGTCATCTCAGGGCTGCTTTGGCAGCGTCCTGGTTCATCGGCGCTCTCCTATTTGTGCTTACCCTTCTCTCGTCCACCGCTATTGCAAGCCGATATCAAACCTCAGAACTGGCGACGCTTCTGCCCGTTGCGATGTCTTCGATTTTCTTTAGCGGGCATGCCGACATTATCGCGTCGGTGGCGCGCCGCCGCAAGCGCTTCAACGATATGGCGGCCGCGTCATTGGCGGGTCACGTCGTCGGCGTCGTACTGTCCGTCGTCATCGCAATTTATGGCGACGCCCTATGGGCGTTGGTGTTACAGCGTGTGATAATCGTCGTCGCCCGGGCCATCATCCTTCAATGGCGCATAGGTGTTGTCGTCATGCCACGCTGGTCGCGCGCGCCTCTGGCAGAACTCGCACGTTACGCAAGTTACTCGTTTCTCGCGCGGTTGACGGACACCCTCACGCATCTCGTGTTTAACAACGTCATTCACGAGCTCTACGGGGTGGCGGCGCTGGGTCAGGTCAACATGGCGATGCGCATCGTAGAACCGATTCGCAGCGCGGTGACGGCGACGGGCCATAATCTTGCCTTCTCGTTCTTCGCCCGGGCGGGCGCTGATCCACAGGGGCGTCGCCAAACGCGCGATCAAGTCATTTTATACACCGCATTCGCAATTGCGCCATTGTTTGTCGGCTTAGCGGTGGTTTCGCCGGTGCTGCTTCCCGTTTGCGCAGGCCAAGGTTGGAACGAGGCGAGCGTCGTAGCGGTGTGGCTCTCATTGGCGGGCGCGGTGGCGGCGCCGTCCGGCCTGATCTTTACAGCATTTTCAGCAAGCGGGCGTCCGGATTTGAGCTTCCTTTCATTGATTGCCGGTTTTGCCATGACCGTCGCGACGCTCGCCTGTCTCGCCGGGTTTGGCGTGACAAGCGTCGGTCTATCGCGAGTGGTTGGCGACGGGGTCCGCGCCACTATCGCGGTGAGCGTGACGCCTCCCGGTGGAGACTGGCCCTGGCGGGCGCGGTTGGCGACGCTGCTTCCTGCCTGGAGGCTGGCGGCTGCAATGGGGTTGATCGTCGCGACGCTAAATGCGATGGCGCCTGGCGGTCCCTCGCTCGGGCGATTGGCAGCTTTGATAGTCGCAGGAGTGCTGACATACGGGGTGCTGATGGCTGTTTTCGTGCGCCCGAGTTTTGTGCGATTTGCAGCGCCGCTGTTGCGCATCCTTCCTGCGCGGACAAGACCGGCGTCGATTTGATGGGGGCGGGGTGCAACGCTATGACGGCGCTCCCGGATCACAAGCAAAGAGCCGAGCGCAGATGACTCAGGCGCTCACAAATCAAGCCCGCCTGACCGTGCCGAGGGTCGTGGTCCCTGACGTTCGTTTGATCCGTCATTCGCGTAGCTATTTGCTCGCGGGCTTCCTGTACTTCACATTTGTCGGGTTTCACACCTTTTCTGGATCGTCGGCGAGTGAACGCGTTGACGGCAGCCTTGTGGACAGGCTTGCTGTGTTAGGCCTGTCTGGGCTAGCGGTTTTCGTGCTGGGGAGCAATTGGGAGCGTGCACGCGCTTGCCTGCTCGCCAACACAGGTCAAATCTGCATCGTAGGCTTCGCGGCGCTAAGCGTCTTCTGGTCGGAGTTTCCAGATCTCACCATGCGGCGCGCGATCCTGCTTGGGTGTTTGACGATGATTGCCCTCGCGGTTGTAGCGAGCATTGTTGATTTGCGCCGCTTTCACAGCTTTGTATTTGCGGCGCTGACGCTGGTCATCGCTGCGAACTGCGTCGCAGTGCTCCTCATTCCGGGGCGCGCCGTGAGTGACATGGGCGTCAATGGACTTTACAGTCAGAAGAATCAGGCGGGCGCTGTCGCCATGATCGCAGTAGTCGTTGGATTCGGCTGGGTATTGGGTGCCAGACGTAGGTCGGAAATGGTTAAGGGTGCGCTTGCCTTAGCTTTGACCTTGGTCTTTCTTTGTCTTACGCGTTCGAAGACGTCGATTGGCCTTACGGGTCTGGGCATCGGCGGGATGGCGTATTTTGCACTTGTGGAGCGTTGGGGCGCGCGCTTTATTCTGATCTCAATCTCAGGGTTGCTGCTGGCTTTCTCTTCGGTGCTTGTCGCATTCGCGGCGTTTGACTGCGATTTTGGCGCTGCTCTGACCGCGTTGGCGGTGGATGTGACTTTTACGGGTCGCGACCAATTATGGGCGTTCGCTTGGGGCGAGGCGTGCAAGTTCCCCTGGTTTGGCCACGGTTACGGAGCGTTCTGGGACGTCGGCTATGCCAATGATCCGATTTTGCGGGCGGAAACGGGTACGTGGTTGTCAACGACCGAGGTCGGCGTGATCAATCAAGCGCACAACGGGTACCTCGAGTTGTGGCTTGAACTGGGATGGCCAGCAGCGGTGGTGGCCGCGCTCACGATATTGAAGGGTGCAGCTTCAGGAGGCCGTCGCGCGGTGTTTGGGACAGGATCGCGGCAAGAGCGTGCGGCATTTGGCGCCTTTGGGATGCTGCTGTTGCTGCAACTGCTTCATAATTGTGCGGAGGCGACGTTGTTCATGCGCGGCATGACCTATTCAAATGTTGCATCTCTGTCGCTCTTCGTAATCGCTTCGCGAGCAAATCGTTTGCCAGGCCGCCGGTGAGGGGGCAAATATGAGGTCGAGCGGGATGGGCGCTCAACGTGACGAGCGAAGGGATCTGACCATTGTCATTTGCACCTTCCACCGTCTCACGCTGTTGGCTAAGGCATTGGAGAGCATCCGCGAACAAACTTGTCCTGACGCTCTGCGAGTGAGTGTCCTGGTCGTCGATAACAGCGATGAAGGGACGGCGCGTGATGTCGTCGAGGCGGCGGCGCTTCGGTCGCCCTTCGACTTGCGGTGGGCGCCGGCGCATCCTGCCAACATCGCCGTCGCGCGCAATGTCGGCGTACAATTGACGACCTCCCAATACATCGCGTTTATCGACGACGATAATACGCTCATGTCCGGTTGGCTCAACGCCGTCGCGCGCGCGATACGCACAAATTCGCACGATGTGTTTTTTGGCGCCGTCGATTCGGTTTTCCAATGTCCGGAATGGGCTACGCCAGCGACGCGTCGATTGTTTTCCCGTCATCTCGAATTTACCTCGGGGCAAGATCTGTTCGCGTTTGGGCGACAAAAGACGCGCAACATCGCATTGGCGACGGTCAACACGGTGTTTCGCCGCGCCGCGCTGCCCGACGCGAGCGCGCCGTTCGATGTCAGTTATGGCCACGGCGGCGGCGAGGACTATGATCTGTTCTGCCGGATGCAGCGCAACGGCAAAAGCTTTGGATGGTTGCCTGATGCGCTGGCGCAAGAGTTTGTACCCGCAGCGCGATGTGAGCCAACCTATTTGCGTCGAAGGTTCTACGTCGGCGGTCAAACATTCGCCGCTGGCGTCGCAGGTTCGAGCGCGAGCCCCGCTTTGCAACGTTGGTGGTTGCGATTTAGGGCGGTCGGGCAGGCCTTGTTGATGTCGGTGGCGTTCCCGGCCGTGGCGTGTCGCGGCGGCGAAGCTCTTCTCGATTATTCTTATCGCTTCGCGGGGGTTTTGGGGAAAATGTCGTTTGGCGAGGTGTTCCCGCTCTATCGGCAAGCCGCTGGGAGAAGGGGCGCGGGCGGGTGAACGCGAGGCCAAGGGTCTCCGTGGTGATGGCGGTCTATAATGGCGGCGCGCAGATCGGCGTCGCGCTGAGCAGCCTGTTCGCGCAGAGCCTCGTGGATTGGGAATTGATTGTTATCGACGACGCTTCCAGCGACGGCGCCTTCGCCATTGCGGAGCAATTTTGCGCCCAAGATCCGCGCGTTTCGCTGCGACGTCTTACGGTCAATGTCGGTCCAGGCGCCGCGCGCAACATTGGCTTGGCCGCCGCATGCGGCGATTGGGTGACAGTGCTCGACGCGGACGACGCTTATGATAAGCAGCGGCTTGCGATATTGTGGGATCGGGCTACGCACGCTGGTCTCGACGTCATCGCCGACAATCTGATGCTGTTTGACGAGGCGGTCGGTCAATCTTTGGGGCCTGCCTTTGCGTTTGGCGGCGAAGCGTTCGCATTGACGCCATCGCGGCTTGTCGCCAACGACGGACCGCCGCGAATGATTGTACCGGGCCAGCTCAAGCCGTTTGTCCGACGATCCTTTCTTCAGGCGACTGGCGTTCGCTACCCTGAGGATATCCGAGTGGGCGAGGACTTCCAGTTTCTGTTCGAGCTGCTTCAACATACGCAGCATGCGGCGTTGATCGACTATTGCGGCTATCGCTACACGTTGCCGTTCAGCCCAACGGCGCGGCGGCAATCCTCAGGCACGCGCTCCTCACATGGCGCGAAGGGTCTGGCCGACCTGACCCGAGGCAATGCGCGGCTTATTGAGCGCGCCGAAAAATCGCAACCGCGCGACGCCTGTTTGGTGGCGCTATTGCGGGGCCGCGAGCGCCGTTTGCAGAACGAAGACAAATGGCGGCGCGCGCGTGCTTCTTTGCAAGCGCGCCGCTACCTGGCGGCGTTGTGCCTGCTGATACGTCTTGACCCCATGTTTGGCTGGATGACGCTCGTCGCGATTGCCAACCGACGGCGGGGACGCATACAGGCGCCTTTGCGTTAAGCGCCGTCCTCGTCCGCCCAATGCGCTGAAGGGGACGGCCCAGCGGCGCGATCAATACACCCGCGCCTTGGGCTCGATGTAGCTAACTTCGTTGCTCATCGTATAGGTATGCACCGGGCGGTAGTCGAGCTTCACCTCGTGGCGGTCGACATCGACCCAGGCCAGGGTGTGCTTCATCCAGTTAATATCGTCGCGGCTGGGAAAATCTTCACGCGCATGCGCCCCACGACTTTCGTGCCGGTTGACGGCGCTCTCCATCGTCACGACAGCTTGTACGATCAGGTTGTCGTATTCCAGCGTTTCCACCAGGTCGGAATTCCAGATCAGCGAGCGGTCCGTCACCTTCACGTCCTGCCCGGCGCGCCAAGCCTCGTTGATCTTCTTCTGGCCTTCCTCCAAAACGTCGCCGGTGCGGAAGACCGCGCAATTGGCCTGCATGATGCGTTGCATGTCCAACCGAAGCTCAGCGGTCGGCGTATCGCCTTTGGCGTGGCGGAACTTGTCGAGCCGGTGCAAAGCGGGATCGGCGCTGGCGGCGGGCAGTTCCGGCTGTCGGTCGCCCGGCTTCAACATTTCCGCCGCGCGCAGGCCCGCCGCGCGCCCGAACACCACGAGGTCGATCAGCGAGTTGGAGCCGAGTCGGTTGGCGCCATGCACCGAGACGCAGGCGGCTTCGCCGAGCGCCATCAGGCCCGGCACGGTGGCGTTGTCGTCGCCGTCCCGCTTGGTAAGCACTTCGCCGTGGTAGTTGGTGGGAATGCCGCCCATGTTGTAATGGACCGTCGGCAGCACCGGGATCGGCTCTTTGGTCACGTCGACGCCGGCAAATATGCGCGCGCTCTCCGAAATGCCGGGCAGGCGCTCGTGCAGCACCTTGGGGTCGAGGTGGTCGAGGTGCAGATAGATATGGTCCTTGAGCTTGCCGACGCCCCGGCCCTCGCGGATCTCCATCGTCATGGCGCGCGAAACCACGTCGCGCGAGGCCAGGTCTTTGGCGGACGGCGCGTAGCGCTCCATGAAGCGCTCGCCCTGCGCGTTCACCAGATAACCGCCCTCGCCGCGCGAGCCTTCGGTGATCAGGCAACCCGCGCCATAGATGCCCGTCGGGTGGAATTGCACGAACTCCATGTCCTGAAGCGGCACGCCGACGCGCAAAGCCATAGCGTTGCCGTCGCCCGTGCAGGTGTGCGCCGAGGTTGCGGAGAAATAGGCGCGCCCATAGCCACCCGTCGCCAGGATCGTCGTCTGGGCGCGGAAGCGATGCAACGTGCCGTCGTCCAACTTCAGCGCCGTCAGGCCGCGCACGCGGCCCTCGTCGTCTCGGATCAGGTCGAGGGCAAAATATTCGATGAAGAACTCGCAGCGGGATTTCAGCGCCTGCCCGTATAGCGTATGCAGGATCGCAT
Organism: Hyphomicrobiales bacterium; assembly: GCA_043746145.1. Taxonomy (GTDB): domain Bacteria; phylum Pseudomonadota; class Alphaproteobacteria; order Rhizobiales; family Beijerinckiaceae; genus Roseiarcus. The sequence goes on from JAYTRP010000200.1 coordinate 12,746, forward strand.
GGCCGGTACGGTCGGCGGCGGCGCAAGTGCGCTGTGCGGTGCCTTTGCCGTAGTCGGTCGTCATGCCGCCGAACGGGCGCTGGTAGATTTTGCCCTCTTCCGTTCGCGAGAACGGCACGCCCCAATGGTCCAGTTCATAGACGGCTTCGGCGGCGTTGCGGCACAGATATTCGATTGCGTCCTGATCGCCGAGCCAGTCGGCGCCCTTCACCGTGTCGTACATGTGCCAGCGCCAGTCGTCGGGCCCCATATTGCCCAGCGACGCCGAGATGCCCCCCTGCGCCGCAACGGTATGCGAGCGCGTCGGGAACACTTTTGTGATGCAGGCGGTGCGCAGGCCCGCTTGCGCGCAGCCGACGCTGGCGCGAAGCCCCGCGCCGCCCGCGCCGACGACCACGACGTCGAACGTGTGGTCGGTGATCGCATAAGCCTTGCCGTTTTGGGCCGGAGCCGCAACGCCATTCGCAGCCATCAAGTGAACCTCAGATGAAACCGATACGGAGTATCGCATAAACGCAAGCCAAGCCGAGCGACACGGCGACGCAGGCGTTGGCGATCAACGCCCATTCCCGCCAGACGCCATGCACATAGTCGACGATCACCGAGCGCATGCCCAGTTCCATATGGTAAACGCCGGTCAGCACGAACAGCAGCATCAGCACGGCAGGCAGCGGCTCGCCCATTTGTGCGCGGGCAGCGTTGTAATCCTTGTGCAGCAGCGTCAGCATGAGCACCACAAAAGCCAGACTGAGCGGAATCAGCGCCAGCGAAGTCAGGCGCATGCGCCAATTGTCCTGAGCGCCCAGGTGTGCGGCGCCCAAGTGGCGAACCCGGCCGAGCGGCGTGCGAAACGATGACATGATCGATGCCCTCAGCGGATGGAATAGACGACGATCCAGGCGACGACGCTGAGCGTCAAGCCACCGATGGCCGTGAACTGGGCGAGGCGCTCGCGCAGCGGGTCGTCCAGGCCGACCCCTGCGTCCCATAACGCGTGGCGCATCCCGCCCAGCATGTGGTGGAACAGCGACCAGGTGAAGCCGAACAATACGATTTGTCCGATGAACGAGCGTATGAAGTCGGCGAACAACGCGTAACTGCGGGCATCGCCGGACAGCGCCAGCAAGAACCAGGCGAGCAGCAGCACGCCGACATAGAGCCCGACGCCGGTGATCCGATGGGCGATCGACATCGCCATCGTCAGCGTGAAGCGATAGATTTCCAGATGAGGAGACAATGGGCGGGCTTTGGGCGCGGTTCCGGTCGTGGCCATCGGCGATCCTTCGGTTTGCAGGCTCGTTTAGACCCGTCGGCGCCGCGCTGCAATATGCCTCTCAAGCCGTGACGGCTTCGATTTCGGCGAGCGTGGGCGGATGCGAGCCGCTGCGCGTGCAGGTGATCGCCGAGGCGCGGGCGGCGAAATCCGTCCAGGCCGTAAGGCGCGCCATCGTCGCAGGCGCGGCCTCGGCGCCGAGCGCGGCGTCACGATCCATCGCAAACAGCAGCGCCGACATGAAGCTATCGCCAGCGCCGACGGTGTCGGCGACCTCTATCCTGCGCGGGGGTATCGACAGCCGCTCCTCGCCCAGACAAGCGACGGCGCCCTCGGCCCCGCGCGTGACGATGACGATCTGTGGTCCCAGAGCGGCCCAATGTCGCAGCGTCTCTGCGATGGGGCGATCCGGATAGAGCCATTCCAGATCCTCCTCGCTCGCCTTGACGAAGCTAGCGAGCGAAGCCTGCCTTTCGACGAGGGAAACAACGGCGTCGCGGTCGGGCGTCACCAGCGGGCGCACATTCGGGTCGAAGCTGGTGGTCAGGCCCGCGCCGAGCGCTCGCGCCAGCGCATCCACCGCACGGGCGCCGTGCCGGGGGTCGAGCGCGGCGATGGAGCCGACATGAAGGTGCTTGGCGTCCTCCGGCCACGCAGCGGGAAAGGGCCAGGCCCCGTCGAAGGCCGTCGCGTCGAGATAGAAGCTGTAGCGCGAACCTGTCTGCGCGGTGCCGCGCATCACGAAGGCCAAGGGGGTGGGGCGGGGATCGCGTTTCGCCAGCGCCAGATCGACGCCCTCGGCGAGTAGCGCTGCGGCGAGCGCCTCGCCGTTGGCGTCGGTGGAAAGGTTCGAGACGAAGCCCACCGCAGCCCCAAGCCGCGCGAGGCCGATGGCGACATTATAAGGCGAGCCCCCGAGCTTGGCGTCGTAGCGTCCCTCGATCTGGGGATCGGGAATGAGATCGACCAACGCCTCGCCCGATACCAGAATCATGCCCGCGCCCTCCAACCCTGCCGCGCTTAACCGATTTCCCGTCGGCCGCGAAAGGGCGACGTGCGCTTGACGAAGCGAGTTTGGACAGACGCTCACTTGTTGCCACTCGCAGACTCTTGCGGCTTCGCGGGCGCCGCTTTATGGATGCACGCATCTTGGGGCGTCGCCAAGCGGTAAGGCAGCGGATTTTGATTCCGCCATCCCCAGGTTCGAATCCTGGCGCCCCAGCCAAAATTTTTCAAAGGGCGGCGCTGAAGTTTTGCGCCATCGTCGGGGGATGACGGCGGGCGGGGTTAAAACTTTACGTTGCCGGCGCCCTTGAGCGCCAGACGTTGGCGCACCTCGTCGGGGGTTGCGACGTCAAAACCCAATTCGCCCAAAATCCGGCATATCTTGGCGACTTGATCGGCGTTGGATTTGGCGAGCTCGCCACGCCCCAGGTTGAGGCTGTCTTCGAGCCCGACCCGGACATTGCCGCCCATAAGCGCGTTGTGGGTGCACATCGCCATTTGGTGACGGCCCGCCGCCAGCACCGACCATTCGACGTCCGAGCCAAACAGGCGCTGGGCGGTGCGAACCATCAGCAGCAGGTTGTCGATCTCTGCGCCGACGCCGCCAAGGATCCCCAGAATGAATTGCAGAAACAGCGGCCCCTCATAAAGCTTTTGCTCGATCATATAGGCCAGATTGTAGATATGGCCGAGATCGTAGCATTCAAACTCGAAGCGGACGCCGTGATCCTGGCCGAGCCGCTTCATGATAGTTTCGATGCTGTGAAACGAGTTTTCGAAATAGGAACTCTTACCCCCTTCCAGAAACGGCTTCTCCCAATCATAGGCGAAGTCCTTGATTCGGCGGGCGCCGGCGAACAGGCCATTGTTGATGGTTCCCATGTTGAGCGAAGTCATCTCCGGGCTGGCGCGTTCCGCCGCCGCCAACCGTTGATCGAGGCTCATGCCCGGCGCGCCGCCGGTCGTGATATTCAGCACCGCGCCGGTCTGCTGCTTGATGCGGGGCAGGAATTGCAGAAACAATTCCGGATCCCCCGACGGTCGGCCGTCGTGGGGATCGCGGGCGTGCAGATGAATGATCGACGCGCCCGCCTGCGCGGCGGCCACAGATTCGGCGACGATCTGGTCGGGCGTTATCGGCAGATAAGGCGACATCGAGGGCGTATGCAGCGATCCGGTGATCGCGCAGGTGACGATAACGCTTTTGCGCGCCATGCAGGGTTTCCCTTCCCGTGAAACGTTCAGGCTGATTTGATGAGCTTTGCTTGACTGAGCGTGGCGCGTGCGCCCGGTTCGCCCCGAGGCGTGTCTTCGAACGGCGCGCTGGAAGCCAGCAGGATGTCAGCGGTTTTCTGGATGTGATCGGCGAGCCTTGAGCAAGCCGTGTTCGCGTCGCGCGCGAGGGTTGCGTCAAGTATGTCCTTATGCTCAGCGTCGACGTCGCGCACCACGCGCGCGTTCGGCAGCAGCATGCGGCGGTATCGCTCGGCGTGAACATACAATTGACCGCGCAGGCGCAGCCACCAGACGCTGTCGCAGGCGGCGATCAGATCGTCGTGAAACCGCGTATGCAGGCGTGACCATTCCGGATTGAGCTTCAACGGCTTGTCCGTCAGCGGCGATGTGCGCGAAAGCTGATGCCAGGCGTCGAGCAGGCGCCCTTCCCATTCCAGATTCCCCAACAGGATCGCGCGCCTCAGGCAGCGCGTTTCGATGTCGATGCGGACCGCCGTGAGATCGAGGAGATCTTCGGTCGAAATCGGCGCCACCGTAAACCCGCGTTGCGGCGCCGCCACCACCAATCGATCCGAGGTCAGACGCGACAGCGATTCGCGCACCGCGCTCAAGCCGACGCCCAGTCGCGCCGCGATCTGGTCGATCAACAGCTTGGAGCCGGGAAGATGCAGGCCGTCAAGCAGTTCCCGCTTGATCGCCTCATAGGTCTCATGTGTTCGACTCGCCGCCGCCATGCCCGTCTCCTCGCTGCGCTTGTAGCAGAAAACTCGTATATGGAAAAAATAGACTTTTGTAGCAAAATAAATTTTATGCGCTACAAGGAGGTCGAGAGGGAGGAAATTCGATGCGATTTCGCGCGGTTCGCCATTCAGGCCGTGAGGGTGTGGCGGCCAGCCACGATGGCAGGAGCTGGCGTGTTCTCTATCGCGGCGACGCCGGGTTTCCGGGGCTTTCCGACGATTTCATCCAGCTTGGCGCAAAGGGCCTGCGCGACGCCGCCGCCGCCATCGAGGCGGGCGCGGCGGTCGCCGACGTCGAGGCGCTCGATTGCCTGCCGCCGTTCCGCCGAGCCGGGAAAATCCTCTGCGTCGGCCTCAATTATGCGGCGCATGTCAAGGAATCGGGCATACAGACGCCCAGCCATCCCACGGTGTTCGCCCGCTTCAATTCCGGCCTCGTCGGGCATGGCCAACCGCTGGTGAAGCCAAAATCCTCCGACCAGTTCGACTATGAATCCGAA